>CAYVGM010000342.1:0-2373 GCA_964451125.1 uncultured Chitinophagales bacterium | reverse complement strand
TTCATCGTTTCGGCTCGTAAGTATCGCCCTGCCCAGTTTTTAGATGTTGTGGGGCAGGAGCAAGTGTCTGAGACGCTAAAAAAAGCACTTTTATCAGGTAAATTAGCACAGTCTTTCTTGTTCTGCGGCCCTCGTGGTGTGGGCAAAACCACTTGTGCCCGTATTTTGGCTAAAGCCATCAACTGCGAAAATCCTAATGCTGATTTAGAACCCTGCAATGTTTGTCAGTCTTGTGCTTCTTTTAACCAGAATGCATCTTTTAATATTTTTGAGCTGGATGCAGCATCCAACAACAGTGTGGACGATATCCGCCAATTGGTCGATCAGGTGCGCTATGCTCCGCAAAGCGGCAAATACAAAGTCTATATTATAGATGAGGTACACATGCTGTCTCAAGGTGCTTTTAATGCATTCTTGAAAACGCTGGAAGAGCCACCTAGCTATGCCATTTTTATCTTGGCTACTACGGAAAAACACAAGATAATTCCAACCATTTTATCGCGTTGCCAGATTTTTGATTTTAAGCGTATCTCCGAAAAAGATATTGTAAAACAACTTCAAAAAATAAGTGATAATGAACAAGTACAGGCAGAAGAAAGTGCCCTGCATGTAATTGCCCGCAAAGCTGACGGTGGTATGCGCGATGCTTTGAGTTTGTTTGATAAGATAGTAGGGTTTTCGGGCAAAACATTGAATTATCAGGATGTTATTCAAAACCTCAATATTCTCGACTATGAATATTATTTTCGTTTTACGGAATATTTTATGGAAGAAGATGCGGGGGCTTGTCTGAATGCCTTTAATGAAATCATCAATAACGGTTTTGATGGTGAAATTTTTTTACAGGGATTAGCTGAGCACATTAGAAATTTATTGGTTTGTAAAGACGAAAAAACTGCCGACTTATTGGAAGCTGCTGATGATGTAAAGGCAAGATATAAAGAACAAGCAGCCCAGATTCCGCAAACATTTTTGTTAAATGCACTGCAGATTATCAACCAGTGTGATATTGACTATAAGACATCGAAAAACAAACGCTTGCAGATTGAAGTTGCTCTCCTTAAAATATGTTTCCTCAATACGCAGATTGAAAATACCCTGAGCGTCTTACTTGGCGAAAAAAAAAACTGAACGAGTTAATAGCTTGGTTTAAAGAAAGGATAGCTAAAAAGAAACCTGCACAAAAACAGGATGCAATTCCACCAAAAGTTCAGGAAGCTAAACAAAATATTGGGGTACCTGCTCAGGAAAAAATAAACGAAACGACTAAACAAGTTGTCGAACATACTAATCATAAAGCTGTTGTAACTGAAACTATTGCTCCGCAAATAAAAAAGTTAAAAAAGGAACTGCCAACACAATCCGGCATAAAATCACTGTTTAAAGATTTACAACAAACTACTACGCAGCAAGTTGAAGAGAAGCTGGACTTAACAACGGTAACGGTACAACTGCTTTGGAAAGAATTTTTAAAAGAGAATCGCGAGAGATTGCAAAATGCATTTTTGAGCGTGGCCGACAGGCAAGTGCCGCATTGGGAAAATGAAGAAATTGTCTTTACCGAAACAAACAATATTTCATTGGAATTATTACAATTGCACAAGATGGATATTGTAGCATATTTTACCCGAAAATCTACACAGCCCATTGTGCATTTAAAATTTAATTTAGACCGTAAGCAAGAAGTAAAACGCGATTATAAAACACCAAAAGAGCGATTAAAAATAATGATAGATGAAAATCCGGCAATTTTAGAGTTAATAAAGAAGCTGGACTTAAATCTGGACTGATGCTCTTATTTTTGATGTAAATTATTAACGACAAGATTAAACTATTTATATAACATGGATAAGAAAACGGTAGTGATAGGTGCCAGTTCCAAACCGGACAGGTATAGTTATAAAGTTGTAAAATTGCTGCAACAACATGGGCATAATGTCATTGCGTGTGGCTTTGAACATGCCACCATTGGAAATATTCCCATTGAAACAGAATGGAAAAAGTACGAAGATGTTGATACTGTTTCGATTTATCTCAATCCACAGCGACAGAAACAGTATTACGATTATATACTTTCCCTGCATCCAAAGCGCATTATCTTCAATCCCGGAACCGAAAATGAGGAATTAGAAGCACTATGCAAACAACAGCAAATTCAAGCTTTGGAAGCCTGTACCTTGGTTTTATTAAGCACGCATCAGTTTTAACAATATTTTAAGCCATCTCTGGCAAACCTTGGCACAATTATTTCGTCTAATCTTTCAAATATTTAACAACATGAAGAAAATTCTTTTAGCAGTTATTGCCATCATGAGCATTTCTGCTGTCACTTTCGCACAAAAAGGCAGCGCACCAAAATCGAAGAGCAATGCA
>CAYVGM010000341.1:0-2383 GCA_964451125.1 uncultured Chitinophagales bacterium | reverse complement strand
TGAAAAACGGAACGTATTATCCAGCGGATTGCGAGCTGCACCTCCTGTTGGTATCAAATAAGAAAAGTCTAAGCCAAACACGCTGTATTTCACCCCAACGCCCATGCTCACAAATTTGCGGTTACCCTTATCTTTGGCTTCCAAAAAATATCCGGCGCGCACGGCAAAAATATGGTCGTACCAATACTCAGCACCAATGCCCATCGTCCACTCGCGCATTTCTTCTTTAAAACCGCCCGGCGCATCACCGATAGATTTAAACATACCTTTCATAGATGAATATTGTTTGAAATCGGCAATTCCATCATTATTATTGTCGAGGGTATCCGGCGTAGGGACCAAGAGCTTATTGAAATCTGCATAAACTCCTACTTCATGATATTTGTTGGGTTGGATGCGGTAACCAATGCCGACACCAAAGTTAGTAGGAATATAGTCTTTTTCTTTAGAACTTTTGAGATAAGAGATTTTAGTTCCGATATTGGTAACGGCTGCCCCCACCATGATATTGGATTTCATTTTCTCATTTTTCATTTTCAGGTCTTTGGTGTAAGTAAAGCTGACGTCTGCTCCAAATGCATGCCCGGCTCTGATAATTTCTGAACTGCCCGGTGTAGTTTGCCCTTTAGCCAGATTGGAATAAATATAGCGGAATGCCACTCCCAAGCCTATGCCTTTGCCCAAGCGACGGGAATAGCCTGCATCAACCGCCAGTTCATTAGGTCTGCCGGTGCCAAGTGAATTACCGTCAATATCGGTATAATCAATTTGTCCTAAGCTGAAAAATTTCAGGGAAGTGTGTACCACGTCATTGCGGGATACTTTATAATACATCGAAAAATGAGCTAAATAAATATCAGTAATGCCCAGTGCACGAAGCCAAGGTGCATACGATAGTGATAATCCTAATTTACGTTTGGCAAATACAAGTTTTGAGGCATTATAATATGAAGTATTGGGGTCGACAGACGTAGCAATCCCCACATCTCCCATGGCACCGCCACGGGCATCGGGAACAATACGCAAAAAGGGTACCGCACTGTTGACTGTATTAATGCCGCCTTTTTTATAGTTTACCTGTGCAGAGAGAGAAAAACATGCCATTACACCAACTATGAGCAACACATTTTTATTGAAATTCTTCAACTTCATCATGAACCTAATTTTATTGTCGAGTTTTAAAACGTTAAATTGCCAATTTTATTTTAAATAATCTAATTTAGAACCACTAATTTTTGATATTGTGATGATTTTTTTCCGGTATCATCTTTTACCGTTATTCTGTAAATATACACACCTCTTCCGATTTTATCGCCAAAATCGTCTTTTCCGTCCCAGGAAATATCATTCACACGATAACCTTCAGTGTTGATATTTTTTAAAATTGTTTTTACAATCTTGCCGCTTACGCTGAAAATTTCAATTTTTACCGTCAAATCCTGACCGGGCTTATTGTGTTCAAACATGAAATTTGTACCGGTCGTAAATGGATTCGGGTAATTGAGTACATGCGCCAAAGCCAAATCTGCCGATTTTTCGACAATAAATTCGGTATAGCCCGAACCTGAATTATTTAATATATCCCAAGCCGTAAGTTTTAAGGTATGCTTGCCTTCTTTCAAGCCGGCAAACGGATATTTAACAGTGCCTTTGGAAATGGCATCTACATCTGTTTCATAAAAATCATTGAGTGTGAAAACATTGCGCATGTCATTATCAATTACCGCTGTAATATCATGCCCGATGCCCGAACCGGAGGTGTTAATCCCATTTTCATCATATAATTTGGCAAACAACAACGGATTGTTATCTGTGATGCCGCCAAAGACAAACTTATCATCATTTAAGTATAAATCAACATCTGGTCCAACATTATCAGCGATGGTAGTGTCATAAGCACCACCTACTACTATCTGATCATAATATCCGCAAGCATCTGTGGAGTCATTGTAGGCATATAAACTAATTTTGCCGAAGCCATATGTATAGTCTATATCACGGGGAGCAAGAAACTGTACTTCAAATTTGCCATTTACTACTTTTGTTCTGCCTTTGTACAATATATTTTTTTGCATGAGAAAATCATCTACACTACTTTGCGGATCATTTTGCAAAGTATAATATGTTTTTGGTTTATCATAGACAATTACAGACACTACCCCATTAAAACCGGATAATAAAGCATGACTTACTCTATCCTGTACCTCACCGCTGATTCTGATTTTTGACAAGGCCTTGATACTGTCAGTTGGCAGTGTAACGGGCACACTGTCTATCATCGATACTACGCAATGGTGAACAGGAAAAGCAGGGCGCAAAGCCGGATCACAAAACAAAGAAAACTTGCGGTTGCCCTCATAGGTGGATGTCGTGATTTTTTTTG
>CAYVGM010000340.1:0-2389 GCA_964451125.1 uncultured Chitinophagales bacterium | reverse complement strand
TGCATCTCCACAAAAATATTTAAACTAAAAACAAAAATCACACCTAAAATTGAACAGTACATTCCTAACGCAACAGATTTCTTATGTAAAGGTCAGGTAAAAACTTATAATCTACCGGAAAGTTGGGGTGAATTTGAATGGGAGAAAAAAGATGCTAACGGGATCTGGCAATGCTTTAGTAACAATCATCAGGTTACTCTAAATAATGTTGGTGAATACCGGGTTCATGTTTACACTACTGATGCCTGCGAAAAGATACATTACTTCACTTTAATCGAGAGTACCGTACCTGCTGTGCAATTTAATACAACAGACGTTCCAATGTGTATGGCTACCACATCTACTTTAAATTTAAATTCTTTTTTAAGCACTCAAACTTATTCATCATTAGTATGGTCAACTCCCAATCAGCAATCTACTATTAATGAACTAGGTTCATATACTGTAGTGGCAACTGATGCTCAAGGCTGTGTCAGTAATGCATCGGTTAATGTAATTGATGGATGTCCCAAACCCTATGATGGTGAAGACGGTTGGTCAATGGTAACAGTTCTTAAAAACAAAAACAACAACGGACAAAATGAAATTGAATTACCCGGTAATCAATTGACCATTTCAGACCCGAGAAACGGAAATTATGGAATAAGTGATAAACGACAATATATGGCAATCGTTCGGTTGTTATATGCCCGTAACAGTCATACTGATCTTCCGGTTACTACAACTACAGACGGTTGGGCCTACACGGTAAATTATACCTTGACTATTAACGGTGTGCCTCTTCAACAACAACAGCATATAACTATTAGTAATACTCTTAACACGAAACAATTTGAAAGTGTTCAAAATTTTCCGATCGCTATATTGGGTACTGGAGTTACAATTAACAATATTTCGGTTACTCCAACCAATATAACACCTTCTGCAACCAATGAAATTATTTTAGAATTAGAATTAAAAGAAGTATGGGTATCTGATATGAGCACTTCAGATCCAAATATTGTACAAGACTTAACACAAACAACAATATCAGGTAATAAAGCCAGATTTACTTGGACGCCATCTGTAAAAGCAATGGAATATGAATTGCAATTTGCATTCGTGGATGAACTTTCTACTATTGACAGATCAAATACGGAGAAAATATTATCAGATAAAGGTTGGAGCACTGAATTGAGTGATAACAGTTATGAAATGGATTTAACATTCCCCAAAGGAAAACTATATTACAGAATACGACCAATTGGTAGACATGGGGAAGTAGATGAGCAAGGTAAGTATTCTTTCAGAAAATACGGGGCTTGGTCAGCCGTTCATATGCTGGATATTACACCTTTTGAAGCGGATAAAAACTGGAGTAAAGTAATTACATATGCCGAAGATGGTAAGAAAAAAGAAGTGATTAATTACATGGATAATATAAATCGCTCTCATCAGGTTATAACCAACCTTAATACGGAAAAAATAAGTCTGGCGGCAGAAACGTATTACGATTTTGAAGGTCGCGGTGTTTTAAATGTATTACCTGTTCCGCTTACGACGAACTCTTTAAACTATCAAACAAACTTGGCTAAAAACTCCATTGGCAATCCGTTGAGCAATCAAGATTTTGACGTGGGTAATCAACCACAATTAAGTAATAGCGTTGGTGCGGCTCAATACTATTCTCCCAATAACGCATTTGCAGACCCAAGCTTAAATGGTGGAAAATATTTTGCCAACATAGAGAAAATACCGAATGCCAATGGTTACGTAACTACGCAAGTACAATACATGCGAGATAATACGGGAAGAGTTGCCGAACAATCTGGCGTGGGAGAATTGTTCAGAATTGAAAATGGTCAACCGGATAATTTGCATACAACCAAAAACTATTATATAACAGCATCGGAGACAGAGTTAAGACGCTTATTTGGTACTAATGTTGGTTTTGCGAAATACTACACCAAACAAATGACAGTTGATCCAAATGGACAAGTAAGTTTAACCTATACCGACCAGAGCGGTAAAACAATAGCTACGGCTTTGGCAGGTATTAGTCCGGCTAATGTGAAACCACTGGATATTACACCTAAGACGAGTATACCCTATAGCCTGGATTCAAGGAATGAAACGAATGTTCAGTCAGGTATAAGTAGTTTGGTGGCATCTATACCCAATGTACAAAGGAATACGGATCATTATTTTAAATATGACTTAAACAATGTAGCTACTTCCAGTACATCCCCTGCATATTGTGCTACTTGTATTTATGACTTCAGCATCTCTATTACAGATCCCGACAATCTTCCTATAGATTTAAGAGATATTCAACATCTGAATAATGGTACGCTGGTTACGATACCACTGATTCCGACAACTCCACCAATAGATAATTTATCGTATGACC
>CAYVGM010000339.1:0-2427 GCA_964451125.1 uncultured Chitinophagales bacterium | reverse complement strand
GTATGTCCGAGGTCCGGAATACGTGTGGAGTGCTGTGTATTTGTTTTGCTTAATATCGGCAAGCAACATTACTTCAGATGTTCTGTTAATAGAGTCAAAAGTACCATCACCCCACGAAATTCCTAATCTTGGGCGGTCTGCATCTGCACTGGCTCCGCTTACTTTGGTATATGTAGTAATAGTGAACTCATATGTAAATCCGGCAACATGGGTATAGGTAATTTCACCTGCACGGTTGTGCGTGGCAAATGCGTGAACAATGTTCAATAAAATCAAAATAAGTATCAGCCGTTTTGCAAAAAAACTATTCATAATATTTACACTAAACAGCTATAAAGATAACGGAAATAATGGAAATTGAGAAAGATACATTTTTTTAACTTAATAATAATTATCGTATATAAATACTTTACTTTTTAACTGCTCATTTTAAAAAAAAGCATTATCTTTCTATCTTTATCGCAGAGATGAAAAAGCAAGTATATAATGAGCATAAACAAGATGAATCAGCAGATAATATCGAAGATGAATTGTTTGAGCATTATCGCTTTTCTATAGATAAGGGCAAAGAGCCGGTGCGCATAGATAAGTATCTGGCAGAATTAATTCCCAACGTATCGCGCAATAAGATACAGCAGGCTGCTGAAGCCGGAAATATTCTGGTCAATGAAAAACCGGTAAAATCTAACTATAAAATTCGCCCGTTAGATACCATACAAATAGTGATGCCCAATCCGGTTTGGGATTATACCGTTGAAGCGGAAGATATTCCTTTAGATATCGTTTACGAAGATGAAGATGTATTGCTCATCAATAAAAAGGCAGGCATGGTTTGTCATCCGGGACATGGCAATTTTCATGGAACACTGGTACACGCCCTGTTATGGCATTGTAAGGATTTACCGCAAATTACAGGCGACACGCGCCCGGGACTTGTCCATCGTTTGGATAAAAATACATCCGGTTTAATTATCATAGGCAAAACCGAACAGGCATTAAATCATTTAGCAAAACAGTTTTTTGACCGAACAATAAAACGGCATTATATTGCTCTGGTATGGGGCGATATTGAAGAGAAAACAGGAAGAATAGAATGTAATATTGCACGAAATCCTTCAAACCGCAAAGTCTTTATGGCGGTGCCGGATGGTAATTTAGGAAAATTTGCAGCGACTAATTACGAAGTACAAAAGCGATATGGTTATGTAACACTGGTAAAATGTAAACTGGAAACAGGCAGAACGCACCAGATACGTGTACACATGAAATATATTGGGCATACGCTTTTTGGTGATTACTCTTATGGCGGCGATCAGATTTTAAGCGGTACAGTCTATGGAAAGTACAAAGCATTTATAGACAACGGATTTGCGCTTATGCCGCATCAGGCTTTGCATGCACAAAGTTTGGGTTTTATTCATCCAAGAACCGGAAAAGAAATGTATTTTGAACAACCCTTGCCTGGGAATTTTGTACAGCTTATTGAAAAATGGGAAAACTATACCAAAGGATTTGATTTGTGATAGATTTACTATGCTTAAATAAAAATCGGTGTATTTATTTCTTCGATTATGCCTTTTTCTGCAGCGGTTTTATAAAGTAAGTTTACCGCATATTCACCTTCAAACCCTAAGTCGATACTGTATTTGTTGACATATAAATCAATATGACGACGGCATACTTCGCTGTTCATTTCCTGTGCATATTGTGCTACAAAATCAGACGAACTTTGCGGATACTCAAAAGCGTATTCAATACTTCTTCTTATTGTTCTTTCAACAGCAAGTTGAATTGGCTGAGGTAAGTTTCGTTTAACTGCAATTCCACCTAAAGGTATAGGAGCTTTGTATGTAGTTTCCCAATATTCTCCTAAATCTATGATTTTCTTTAAACCCTTGGCTTCATAAGTAAACCGGTTTTCATGTATGATTACACCTGCATCAAATTCATCTTCTAAGATGCTGTTTTCAATATCAGAAAAGAGGAGCGTGGTTTTATTTTTAGCTTCGGGATAACGTAGCGAAAACAAGAAATTTGCTGTGGTGTAATTTCCGGGAATACCAATTTTAGCTTGTTTTATTTCATCTTCATTCAATATAGATTTGGCGATAAGTAAGGGGCCACAATTATTACCTAACGCACTTCCGGAATGAGATAAGATATAATGATCAGAAACAAAAGCATAAGCATAATAACTCAACTTGGTGATGTCATATTGTTGCTCTAATGCTGCTGTGTTGAGGGCTTCTACATCAGCAAAATGGACATCAAACTCTATGCCTTCCGTGTCTGTTTTATGATGAATCAGTGCATCGAAGATAAAGGTATCATTTGGACACGGCGAAATAGCAAGCGACAATTTCATGATTCAAAGTTACGATTTAATCAGGGTACTTATGTTATCTTTGCGCTATGCTGACATCTCAA
>CAYVGM010000338.1:0-2434 GCA_964451125.1 uncultured Chitinophagales bacterium | reverse complement strand
CAATCAACTCTGCAGCTTGAGTTTTAGGAATACCCAAACGCTGTGCCAAACCAAAAGCAGAAATGCCATAAATGATACCGAAATTGACCGTCTTGGCTTGTCGTCGCATTTCGGGAGTTACCTCATCAAGTGCTACACCAAATACTTTGGCTGCCGTAGCAGTATGTATATCCAGCTGTTGTTTGAATGCCGCAATCATGTTTTCATCTTGCGATACGGAAGCAATGATGCGCAACTCAATCTGCGAATAATCGGCTGAAAGTATGGTATATTCCTCATTTCTCGGAATAAAGGCTTGTCTTATTTTTCTGCCACGCTCCGTGCGTACCGGAATATTTTGCAAATTGGGATTAATAGAACTCAACCTGCCTGTAGCAGCAATCGCCTGATTATAAGTAGTATGCAGGCGGTTTGTTTTCGGATTAATCAACTGCGGTATGGCATCCACATAAGTGGATTTGAGTTTAGTCAGCTCTCGATAGTCCAAAAGCTTATCGACAACGGCATGCTGTTCGGCAATTTTCAGCAGCGTTTCTTCATCCGTAGAATATTGCCCGGTTTTCGTTTTTTTACCTGGATATTTTATTTTTAATCCGTCAAATAAAATTTCGCCTAATTGTTTGGGTGAGTCAATATTGAATTGTGCATTAGTCAAGGCATAGATATCATCTTTTAGCTGCACAATTTCCAATTTAATTTCATCTGAATACTGTTTCAGAAAGCTGACATCTACATTTATGCCTTCATATTCCATATCGGTCAAAACCGGAATCAAGGGGGTTTCTACCTCATAAAATAAACGACTTAAATGGGTCTGGTCGGTATCTTTTCTGAATCGCTTATAAAGCTGAAAAGTAATATCGGCATCTTCTCCCGCATATTCTGTAATTTTTTCCAAAGGAACATCGCGCATACTGCCTTGCTTAGCTCCTTTTTTACCAATCAGTTCGGTAATAGACACAGGAGTATAGCCCAAATAGTTTTCACTCAGAATATCCATATTATGCCTACTGTCGGCATCCATCAGGTAGTGCGCCAGCATTGTATCATAAAGTATGCCTTGCAAATTAACACCATACCACTTTAATACTAACGCATCAAATTTAATATTTTGTCCTATTTTAGTAATTTGCTCATTCTCAAACAAAGGCTTGAATAAGTTGACTGTAACCTGAGCCGTTTGCTGATTTTCGGCAACCGGTACATAATAGGCTTTGTACGGTTCAATAGAAAAAGACATCCCGACCAACTCACAATTGTTGGCATCTACAGAAGTAGTTTCAGTATCAAAACAAAATTTTTCCTGTTTTGACAATAAGCTAATCAGATTATTGATTTTATCATTCGTATCGGCTACAAAATAATCATGTGGCGTATTGTGGATGTTTTTAGCTTGTGCGGTTATCGCGTCATCGTCAGTTTTTTCATCCGGATCGCCAAACAAGCTGGTTTGTGCGGAAGCAGCTTGTTTTTGTTGCGTTTGCGCTTTAATTTCATTGAGAGAGTATTCATCGCCAAGTATGCGCTTACCCAGTGTTCTGAATTCAAGTTCCGCAAAAATTTCCGACAGTTTTTCTTTATTAAAAGATTTCAGCTTATATTCTTCAGCATCCCAATTTATAGGAGCATCAGTAATAATAGTGGCTAACTGTTTGGAGATAAATGCCATTTCCTTATGTTCTATAAGCTTATCTTTCAGTTTACCTTTTACCTTGTCAATATGCTCATAAATATTGTCGATAGAGCCAAATTCTTTAATTAAATCTTTTGCCCCTTTTTCGCCGATACCTTTTACACCTGGAATATTATCCACGGCATCGCCCCATAATCCGAGTATATCGATAATTTGCTCCGGACGTTCGATTTCCCATTTTTCTTTCAATGATTCAACGGTCAGTACTTCGGCAGGCCTGCCCATAAATGGCGGACGGTGAATAAATATTTTTTCTTCGCACACCTGTCCTAAATCTTTGTCAAAAGTGACAATATAACATTCAAAATCATCTTTGGCTGCTTTCTTTGCCAGCGTTCCAATCAGGTCGTCAGCTTCATAACCAGCCAGCTCTACCACGGGCATATTCATAGCCTTTATAATTTCTTTGATATAGGGAATGGCAGTTACGATATCATCCGGGGTTTCCTGGCGGTTGGCTTTATAAAAATCATATTCTGCCTGGCGGTCGGTTTGTGCAGGAGCATCAAAGACGATGGCATAGTGCGTAGGCTGATATTTGGTTTTTATTTCCCAGATCGTGTTTAGAAACCCGGAGATGGCAGATACGTTCATGCCTTTGGAATTGATCAGCGGATTTTTCTGCATGGCAAAATATGCGCGGAAAATAAGTGCAAACGAATCGAACAGGTATAACTTTTTCATAAACGAATTAAGTGATAAATGTACGAATTAATAGGAACATGGGTTTTGGAAAGAGAA
>CAYVGM010000337.1:0-2436 GCA_964451125.1 uncultured Chitinophagales bacterium | reverse complement strand
GTCAGATAAAAGGCGTCTATGCCGTCAATCGTTCTTTTCTGTTTATCTGGTCTGTATTTTCCGGATTGAGATATAAGATTAGTGGTTTGGAAAATATCGATAAAAACCAGACATATGTAGTGGTGGTTAACCATGTAAATGCTGCTGATTTGATAGCTGTAGCTTATGGACAGCGTGTTCCGGCAAAACCTTTGGTGAAAAAAGAGCTTACATTAATTCCAGGACTTGGTCAATTGTTTAGTTTGGCATGTCTGCCCTTAGACCGAAGCAGCAAACAAGCTCGCTATGAAAGCAAACAAAAAATGCTGGCTGATTTAAAACAAGGTATTTCTGTTTTGATTTTTCCTGAGGGTACGCGCAACAGAAGTAATGATCCGTTACTCCCATTTCACGATGGTGCTTTTGAAATTGCACTGGAAGCAGGGGTGCCTATATTACCCGTAGTCTTAACGAATATTCGGAAAATAAACCGGGTTGACACGCTACTCGTGCAACCCGGAATTTTGGAACTTACCCACCTTCCCCCTATAAAAGCAAGTAATTCCGGTTTGGATGTAGTTAGTCTGAAAAAAGTAGTTTTTGATAATATGAAGAATTATATTGAATCACAGGATGACTTTTTTAATAAATAAATGCCGGACAGTAAAGTGGTTTTTTAGGTTTTACATGTTCCTTAAATAATAATCCGGAATAGGAAACTGAAATTTCACCGCTGCCGAAAAATCTGCTCGCAGGCGTCAGCTTGGATACGTTAATATCAAAATTCATGGTAAGTGCAACATTTTTGTACTCCGCTTTTATGGCCGGGATCAAAGCATCTTTAAAACGATACCAAGCACCAACACTCAATCCGAATTTTTCTTTTCTGTTTTCGACATAGCCATATCGTACAAAACTTCCAAATAAAGCTTCCAGATTTTTTCCTTGTAACTGAAACATAGCTGATGGCAATAATGACCAAGTGTTTTTTAATTTAATTTTTGCACCGGTCTGGATACTGTATCTTCTTTCCAACTTTTCTTCATTGCCGTTAAAAAATGAAATATTGGGTTGTGTTACATTAAATGCAGAAAACCCTAAATAGAAATTATAATTGGCATTTGGCGAAAATGAATATAGCGTGCCTAAACTGAGATTATAATCTATTTGTTTGGTTTTTAAGTTTGATTCTAAAGGATCTTTAGTCGGATCGAAAGCATTGTAGCCGTTAAACTGATTTTCAAATGTAGCTTTAGACAAGTCAAATTTTCGGTAAACCAATCCATTCTGAAATCCAAAACCCAACACATTTCGGCTTTCTTTATCCAGCACATGCAAGTAAGACAGATTGAAATTGAAAATATCGGTGGTATAAATAGTAGAACCGGCCCAGTCATGAACGACCTCGACGCCGGTTCCTAAATAAGATTCAGGGAATTTGTTTTTTAACAGTGATAGTTCCATCGTAGCTCCAACCGTTTGGTAAGGTTTGGAAACCGTATTCCATTGGGTTTTATAGATTCCTGCAACGAAATAATCATTGTTGAAAAATCCGGTAAATGCAGGATTCGCATTCGATGGTATGGAATAAAATTGCGAATAATGCAAGTCTTGCGAAAATGCAAAAACACTGCATAACAGTAAAATTAAAAAATTGATTAGCGGTTTCATGTTTCTTTTATTTAGGGGGTTTATATTAGTAGTAAGTAAAGAGTATTTAGTATTGTTTTAATTCAAAATTCAAAATTCAAAATTTAACATTAATCATTCATCATTATCGAAGCAGTGTTACATCTCCTTTTTTCATCGTGGTGCGGAAGTCTATACATTCTACTTCTAAATAATAAACAAACACACCCGGATTTAGTTTTTCTCCTTTATAGGTGCCATTCCAGCCTTCGTTCATATCTCTGGTTTCAAATACGAGTTCTCCCCAGCGATTAAAAATCCGGAAGACTTTTACTGATGAAATTCCGGGACCCATAACATGCAGCAAATCATTTTGACCATCTCCATTTGGTGTAAATGTATTTGGAAGGTAGACCATGTTGCCTGCGCAATCTTCAATTACTTTTACACTTTGTTTAGCTTGAGCCTTACATCCGTATTGATTTTTTACTTCAATATAATAGGTGGTATCCATTTCCGGTTTTGCCTGTGTATTTTGACAGTTTGTGCAAGCAATATTATAATCAGGAAACCAAGAGTAACTAGTGGCATTACTTGATACCGAAGTAAGGTCAACACTCATTCCTTTGATGATGATTTGTTCCTCACCTGCCGTCACGGTTGGCAAATGTTTGACATCTACAAATACAGGGATTTGTTTGGCAGCACAAGTGCCATTGGTGAATGTAGCTAAATAAGTAGTGGAATGTTTTGGAAATGCAATAGGATTAAAATCAGTTTGAGAAGTTAAAGTGCTAGCAGGTGTCCAAAACACTTTTGTCTGATTTA
>CAYVGM010000336.1:0-2441 GCA_964451125.1 uncultured Chitinophagales bacterium | reverse complement strand
AAACAATATTTAATTTCACAAAAACAAAGTTTTTTAGATGCAGTAAAAACATACGCATCTTTATCGAGACAAATTTCGGTATTATTCCGGGTTGCATTCCTATTTACGAATAAGTCGTCATCTCCGGTGGGTAAATGCTTATGACTTGCAAAAGTTTCAGTAATAGCAAGGACGTTTTTTTTGTATGATAAATTTCTGCCCACTCCCATATACGGTATGCCTGCTTTTGCAAAACCAAAACACAACAACGAGGAAATGAAGTTTTCGTATCGTATTACTTTGTTCAGAAATCCAGCATGATTCTCATACGGTGCGTAGCCCAGAACAAAGGTTGTATTTTGTAGATAAGATCCAACCAATTTAGATAACCAATGGGTGGTAGCTGGTCGGCAATCTGCATCGGTTACTACAATGGTTTCGTAAGATGCTGCTTCAATCCCTTTTTGAAGAGCGAATTTCTTACCTGCAAAATCTTTTGCTGTGCCATGATCAATATTGATGATTTTGAGGTTTTTGTTGCGCTTATAGTATTCTACCAAAACATCGATGGAGTTATCCGTACTTTCGTCATTGACTACAATCACTTCAAAAACCGGATATTGCTGTATGAGCACGATTTTTAGGTATTGCTTCAGCGCTGCGGCTTCATTTTTTGCACAAATGATAACACTCACTGGTGGACTATACTCAGGCAGGGAGCTATAGCCCCGTTCGAAGTTAAGTCGAAAGAAGAAGAACAGGTAAAAGAACATTTGTAAAGCCGCACAGGCAAAAAACAGTTTAGCTTCCAATGGCATATTGCAATGGTAGAAAATTGTAACGTAATAATTCTGCAGAGATGCTACAAGTTATTTATTGAATGGAAATTGACCCCATTGTCAACACGTCTTCTATTTTCGCTCCATGCAGTTTAACTTGTTGGCAACCGATGCACAATCGTCTGCTCGAGCCGGAGAATTAATTACGGACCACGGTAAAATTGAGACCCCCATATTTATGCCTGTAGGTACTATGGGTGCTGTGAAAGCTGTGCATATGTATGAGTTGGAACAATCCATAAATGCACAAATAATACTTGGTAATACATACCATCTATATCTGCGGCCAGGTATTACTACGTTGGAGTTGGCCGGTGGCCTACACAAGTTTAATGGATGGACCAAACCAATATTAACCGACAGCGGAGGATTTCAGGTGCACTCTTTATCGGGGATACGAAAAATCAAAGAAGAAGGCGTAGAGTTTCGCTCACATGTAGATGGTTCCAAACATTTTTTTTCACCTGAATCTGTTATCGATATTCAACGGAAAATAGGTGCTGATATCATCATGGCTTTTGATGAGTGTACTCCATACCCATGCGACTATTACTACGCAAAAAACAGTATGCAACTCACGCATCGTTGGTTAGACAGATGTATCAATCAGTTTAATGTCACAGAATGTAAATACGGGTATACGCAGTCGCTTTTTCCAATTGTGCAGGGCAGCACTTTTGCAGATTTGCGAAAACAAAGTGCAACGTACATTGCAGAAGCCAGCATGGAAGGCAATGCAATTGGTGGTTTAAGTGTGGGAGAGCCTGACGAGGAAATGTATGCCATGACAGAATTGGTTTGCGGTATTCTACCCAAAGATAAACCCCGTTATCTAATGGGTGTTGGTACTCCTGCTAATATTTTAGAGGGCATATCATTGGGCATTGACATGTTTGACTGTGTAATGCCAACCCGAAATGCTCGCAATGGAATGCTGTTTACGAAACAGGGAATCATCAATATCAAAAATGAAAAGTGGAAAAATGATTTTTCACCAGTAGATGAAGAAAGTGATTGTGAAGTAATACGAAAGCATAGCAAAGCATTTGTTCGGCATTTGGTGCATAGCGGTGAATTTTTGGGAGGACAAATCGCTTCGTTGAATAACCTATCCATGTATTTGTGGTTGGTAAGGGAGGCACGCAAGCAGATATTGGCAGGCAACTTCGTCAGCTGGAAAAATCAAACACTAAAGCGTGTTATGCAGCGTTTATAACTCTTGGAAGGCAAAGCCAAACCGCTGGCTAAAACTCAAGTAATGAAAAAATTAGACTGGTACATACTCAAAAAGTTCTTAGGCACGTTTGTGTTTATTATGCTTTTGCTCTTGTGTATCACAGTTGTGATAGATGTGAGTGAAAAGATTGATGCATTTGTCGATAATCACGCCACTTTTTCAATTGTAGTTCGGGAGTATTTGTTCTATTTCATTTTGTTTATTACTTCATTAATAGGTCCTTTTTTTGCGTTGGTATCCGTTATTTTTTTTACATCTCAGCTGGCATCCCGTTCCGAGATCATTGCCATACTTAATAGCGGAACTAGTTTTTATAGATTCTTGTATCCTTATTTTATTGGTGCATCCATACTGGCCCTCACTTTTTATTTGGGCAACAAATTTTT
>CAYVGM010000335.1:0-2443 GCA_964451125.1 uncultured Chitinophagales bacterium | reverse complement strand
AATGCATTGGTAGCTGCAAATCCGAAAGCGTGATAGCGGTGTACAACTCCTTTTGGCAATCCTGTTGTACCTGATGTATAAATGATAGTAATCAGGTCATTATGATCAGGAAGATAATTTGTTGTAAGCGGTTCGTATTTTCTGATAATATCTTCCCAATACACATAGTTTGTTCCGGTTTCTGTCCACATAGGAAAATTTATACAAAGCACATCATCCGGTACGCCACTTCGTTGCTTTTCCCAATCATCCAGCTTGCCGACAAAACAGACCTTAGCCTCACTGTGTTCTAGGCAATAACGAATATCTTTAGCCGGAATAGTAGGATAAAGCGGAACAGAAACATGCCCTGCCATCATGATAGCCAAGTCACTCATTATCCAATGAGCGCAGTTTTTAGAAATGATGGCAATATTAGATTGAGGCGGCAAATTTAGCGACCGGAGATATGCCGCCATCCTGCGTATATCATCACCGGCAGTGCTCCAAGAGGTATGCAGCCATTGCCCATTGTAGGCCTGCCGGAGAAAGGTCTTATTGGGTTGTGTAGCTTCCCAATGATAAAAACGCTCTAGTGGAGATGGATAGTTGGTCATAGTCATATTTTATGCAGATAATTTCTAAAATTAAAAATTTATCGCATTAATACAAGGTTTTTATACAATAAAAAAAATCCCGGCACAAGTCCGGGATCAACTAACTAACTATTCTATGTCTTTATGAAATAGAAATTGTTTTTGATTTCTTTTCCGGTTCTACCTTTTCTTGTTTTGGCAATGCTACAAACAACACACCATTTTCGTATCGGGCACTAATTGCTTCGGTGTTGATCTGTTCTTCATCAATCGTAAAACTGCGTTTGAATGAAGAGTAGGAAAACTCTTTACGGGTATATTTTGTTTTATCGTCCGTTTCTGTGTTTTCACTTTTGCTTTCAGAGGAGATGGTTAAAATTCCGTCTTCCAGACTGATGTTAAAGTTATCCTTATTCATTCCGGGTGCGGCTACTTCAACCGTAAAGTTTGTTTCATCTTCTTTTACATTTACTGCAGGCATGGTTTTAACTGAAGCCGGGCTGTAACCGAAGAATTCTTTTCCAAAGAAATCATCAAAGAAGGTGGGTTGTTTGGGATAGCCAAATTGTGTTTTTAATACTGCTTTCATTTTATTTGAGTTTAGTTGTTAATTTAATTTACAAGCTATTCATCAAACAAAATACCAATGCACAAATACTGAAGAATTTGCTGAAACCACATATAAATTAAGCCATTTTGTCTGTTTTGTGTATAAAAACATGACATTAATTCTGTTTTTAGTGCTTGGAAATTTGGTATTAATCTGGACGAGTGATTTATGAATATGAAGGGTGATTTAATATTATTCTCTCCATCTAAAAGCAAAAAAATAGAATTAGTTAATCCATTCTCTGCTTCTTTTGAAGGAATGGAATTAATGGAGGTGGTATTGGTTCTAACCACTAACGAAGTCCCCCGTTTGAGAGGGGGCTAAGGATGTGTACTAGCCTCATATCAAATTCCATAAAAATAGCTCTTTGCCGAAATCCGGTTTCGTTTGTTTATTTTAGTTGCTTAATACTAAAGTATCATGCATAAAAAATTTGCGCTCATCGGCATTGCCGGTTATATAGCCCCACGACATTTAAAAGCCATTAAAGAAATTGGAGGTGAACTCGTAGCAGCGTATGATATTGCAGATTCTGTAGGAATTTTAGATGCTTATTTCCCTCAATGTGAATTTTTTACAGACGAATTTGCATTTTATGATTTTCTGATTGACACTACACCCATTGACTATTTAGTAGTTTGTTCTCCTAATTATTTGCATGAACAACACTGTTATGCAGGATTGAAATTAAATGCGGATATTATCTGCGAAAAACCAACTTGCCTGACGCTGGAAAACTGGCAAAATTTAGCGGATGCGCAGCAGTATTCCACTAAGAAAATTTATACAATTTTGCAATTGCGTCATCATCCAGAAATTGTAGCTATAAAAAACAGCATTCAATCGAATTTATCTTATGATGTGGAAATAAAATATCACACTCCTCGAGGGAAATGGTACCATAAAAGCTGGAAAGGCAATATGGAAAAATCGGGTGGTATTGCCACTAATATCGGCATTCATTTATTTGATATGGTATGCTGGCTTTTTGGAGAGGTATTAGCTTTGCAAGTTGAAGAAAATACGGAAACTACTTCTAAGGGTTCATTGCAATTTAATAATGCCCGTGTAAAATGGGATTTGAATATTGGCATAAAAGAGAAAGCAGTTCGTAGCATTGCGATAAATGCTGAACAGATTGAATTTACAGATGGCTTTGCCGATTTACATACGGCATCTTATCATCAGATTCTGGATGGCAATGGTTACGGATTGGATGATGTTAAAGCCTCCATTGCACTGGTAGAAGAAATCAGAA
>CAYVGM010000334.1:0-2444 GCA_964451125.1 uncultured Chitinophagales bacterium | reverse complement strand
AGAAGGGCATATTAAATTTTCTTTATTATGTCAGTTCAGCACATTTCACATTCAGCCACCAGCTCAGCAGTTTGCAGTTGTGGCTCTTCACAGCCAGGCGCTTTAGTTGCCGTTTCACCTTTTGCCCATCAGCGCAGGGTTCGTAGGCGTTTTTTCTTTTGGTCTCCTTCAGTTGGTTGCAGTGTCTATTCATTGCCTTGTGGTTGCTTTCTTTGGGTCTATGCATCAGGTCTGCGTTTTGTATCATCTTTGCCCTTTTAGGGCATTGATGATACTCTAATAAATCAATACATACCGACCGATGAAGTCTATCAATTCGAATCAGTCGAATTATTTTATAAAATCAATTTATAGATTTTAATAATCCCAACTTAAACAACCTATAAATGCTACGTAAGTGCTACATATTTGCACCTTTATTCGTGTATATATATTCTTACTTTATAAATAAAAAAATCCCGCCAAAAGGCAGGATTTCAAGTTAAAAATAACATTTTATTGTTTTGCAGTGGAGGGATTGCGACCTGTACGTTTGTTCGACTTTTCTTGAATTACTGTTTTTTGTAATTCTTTTTGTGAACTACTATTGATTAACATTCCTGTACTTGGATTTCTCCCAACTCGTTTACTTCTTCTCATGCAGCATTCTTTAATAATTTACCTGTTGATGGATTACGACCATCACGTTTAGTTCGCCTTAGCGTAGTAGTCGGTATCCATATAGCGCCAGTTGATGGGTTACGACCTTGCCTTTTTGCTCGGCGCATATCTACTGATGGATTTCTACCTTTGCGTTTAGCTCTTCTACTCACTTTCATTAGATTTAATAGTTTGCTGAATAATAGATGGCGTATTATTCACTAACATTCCTGTACTCGGATTTCTACCACTACGTTTTTCTCTTCTATAAGATTGTGCAATCATTTTCATCTTAGAAGATATTATCAATAGTTAAACAATTACCTGATGCAAATTTGTAATAATTGCCATTTACCTCTTGGAAAAACTCTATACCAATGCAATGCACCACCGAAACATCAGCAGTCATAGTTGTGCCTACTGGTAAGGAAACATCTAGCGATTCGCCAGCATATGGAGCATTTAATGGCATATACGCACCATAAGTAGTATTGCTCAATTCATTAATTTCTGGGTTCGTTGGTTCATATGTTTTTGTTGCTTCATTATACGCAAAATCAGACACCACACCAACAGCATTGATATATCTAAAATGCGTTGCGCCTACTGGTGCATTTATCGAGTTCGTAGGATTAACAGCAAGGGTAGTTAAATTGGCAGTAAGTCGGTCAGCAGTGAAAGTAGTGGAGAAGGGTACATAAGAAATACTTGCAAACGAAATATTCTTATCAAATCCAAAACCATATAAATAAGTACGCTGTGTAGATATTTCCACTTTTCGTACACCTCTTGCTTCTGTGCCATCTTCTAAATTTATGCGTTTCATAATTGCAGTTAATCTGCCTGTACATTGTGGATCTGTCATGCCATTTAGCACTTCAGAAAGTGCCACACGCAAAGATTTAGCAGCTTTAGCACAACCACCAAATTCATTCATATTTTCCCTTGTACGCTCAAACTCTTTTGAAGTTTTCACTTGTTCAGCGGTAGGACCGCCAGTAAGTCCAGCAAAGTAGCCATCTTGCCCTTTGATTTTAAAATGCCTTACGTCACCTAATGTTCCAACATACTTAATGTGACCTTTTTGTCTTGCCATAGTTTTAAAATTTTAATAGTTAATAATTTATTTTACATCCAGAACAGAATTTTGCTCTATTCTTTTTATCATAAGAACGCCAAAATGATGGAGGACAAATTCCAATCATTCCACATTTCCATAATCCTATTTTTTCATTTATTGCATTTATCATACATTGATGAAGCATAGTATCATTACTATATGTTTGATAATGCCAAGCCCATCCATTTCTGATAATTAAGCTATCTAATCGTTGATTATTCAACCACCCTTTAAACAATGTTCTACCATACAAATCTTTTTTAATACTATCGTATTGTATTGTTTTTCCAATTAATAAACGATTCACTTGAATATATGATAAATACCCAAAAGGTTGTTTTAATTCAGGAGCATCAATATTCATTAACCTTGCATGAAAATCTACATTGCCCTTTCTAAGCACATAAGTATCGCCATCAATAACACGCACAACACGAGCTGTATCTGATGCAAAAATATTGTTTGCACTAACATAAAAACATATGATAAATAGGCACATTTTAAAGTTCATGATTCAAAATTAATAGGCATCAAACTAACTGTAAAATGTAGTGTTCCGATATTTCCGAATGTGTATTATTATGCCAAAAAAGATTATTATTACTTAGTAAATTTTTGTAATTTTGATGTAATGAATAGACTGTGTATTTATCCGAAAGACATTCAGATAATCACAGGCAAAAGC
>CAYVGM010000333.1:0-2477 GCA_964451125.1 uncultured Chitinophagales bacterium | reverse complement strand
ATATTTCCGACAATAAAATAAAATAAACCAAACAACCACATATCTCTAACATCACCTCTTATAAACATGTCATTTTCTAAATTTGATAAAATAATGATGGTACTTATTATCAGAATTATTATTCCAACTACCAAACAAACTTTGTTGTAAGATAGTCGTCTTGCTTCCCACCAGTTTTTGGGGTTAATTGTCTTCGAAAAGAAATATTCGTCTATTGAATCATTATCCATAATATTTGTGTTGTTCAAAAATAAGGAATGATTCTTTTGCAAATTGCAAATGTATGTTAATGATTTTTAGCTCATTCTTTGCTCTTGTCAACGGCAGGCACCATGTCAATTTCATGAAATTTAAGCGCTTTCAATTTTGCTTCCTGATCTTTGGGTATTTTTACATAATAGTGAAATCCGTTTAAGCAGGTACAAGCTTCACAATGGATTATTTCCTTATCTCGTAACGTGCGGATTTCATTAACGGTGATACCTTGCCCTTGTAAATAACCTTGAACCGCTCCAGCCAAATCTGCGTCTGTTGGTGCTTTAAACCAGTTAAACTGCCACGGGTTAGCACATTGTGTTTCATCATACCCCAGCCACATCTCATTGGGATTGCGCCCTGCAGCTTCACCTGAAGTAGAAGAAGTTGTTTGGGTAGACGTGTTAGTCGTTTTTTTACAACATTTCTTTTTGTGTTTGCACTTTGCAAATGTCATTAGAGATACAAGTAAAACAATCGTCAATAAAAAAAGTCTTTTCATTATTTCTGTTTTTTTTAAGATAATTCAAAAATCAAGCCATGCTTTTCAGGCATCTTGTTCAAAACTTACGCTGTTACTTTCCACTTTTAATAAAGCTTTTCTTCCTAAAATAAGTGTACGGTTATCAGGAATATGTCCTGCCGGAAAATTAAAACAAACCGGATACTGATATTCCTCCACATGTTCCCGTATAATTTCTTCTGCCGTCTTGCCGAATGGTATTGTATTGTCTTTCATGTCACTCATGCCTCCAACAATTAATCCACGCAAATGCTTCAACTTTCCCGCTCGCTTCAAGGCAATCATCATTCGGTCGATATGATAAAGATATTCGTCCAAATCTTCAATAAACAAGGTACAATTTTCAAAATTCATACGTGAGCTTGTTCCCAGCATCGCATACAAAATTGATAAATTCCCACCCACCAGCATCGCCTCTGTATTCCCTGTTCTGTTCAGCGGATGCGTGTCAATTTGATAAGTATTTTTATGACCGAATAAAGCTTGTTTTAAACTCAGTATGCTGGCTTCGCTGTTTCCCGGTATCGTCAGTGGCATAATGGCATGCATGGATTCAACTCCTAATTTAAAATTTTGCTGGGCATGCATAAAAGTAATATCCGAAAAGCCAATTATCCATTTCGGATGATTCATATAGATGTCAAAATTTAAATCGTCGAACATGCGTACCGTACCATAACCGCCCCTTGCGGCAATAATGGCCTTGATAGCAGTATCATCTAATAAACGCTGAAAATCTGCTCTGCGTTCGTCATCACTACCGCCGTACTGGTGTTCTTTTTTACCAATCGTATCACCTAAAACTACTTCTAAACCCCAGTATTTGAATAATGTTACGGCTGTTTCTATATCGGCTGTATCCACCCATCTGGCAGGGCATGTGAGTGCTATTTTATCGCCTTTTTTAAGGTATGGAGGAATTATCATTAGCCGTAAAATTAACGAATAAGACAGAATAAAAAAATATGGAAGAATACCTGTCCGGACGTAGCTATCAAATTAAAAAATAATCATTTTATTTTAGCTGTGAATAAAAGCAAGAGAAATTAAGTTATTTTAGTGCTGTTATTTTAATGAATATGTCAAACATAGAAAAATTCACACAAGAAATGCAAGCAGGATATACCTTTAGTGGTGCATCCATACTTTTAGGAGGAGCCGTATTAGATAAGACTCCCGTATCTGGCGTTCAGGTAAAAGCTCCGTTGAAAATGTTTAACCGTCATGGTCTTGTTGCAGGGGCTACGGGTACCGGAAAAACGAAAACAATTCAGACTTTATCAGAAAAATTGTCCGATAATGGCGTTTCAGTCCTGATGATGGATATAAAAGGCGATTTCTCGGGTATTGCCGAAAAAGGGGTGTCTAATCCTAAAATTGAAGAGCGGGTAAAAGTGATAGGCGAGAACTGGTTACCAAAAGCATTCCCGGTCGAATTGATGACTATTTCTAATCAAGATGGAGTTCGTTTGCGTTCTACCGTATATGAATTTGGGCCGGTTTTGATTTCTAAAATTTTAGACCTTAATGATACGCAAGAAGGCGTGGTGGCCATGGTATTTAAATTTTGTGATGACAGTAACTTAGGGCTGGTCGATTTGTCGGATTTTAAAAAGGTACTCAATTTTCTTTCTAATGAAGGAAAAGGCGAATTTGAAAAAGAATATGGTGCGATTTCTCCGGCTACAGTGGGTACAAT
>CAYVGM010000332.1:0-2478 GCA_964451125.1 uncultured Chitinophagales bacterium | reverse complement strand
TCCGGAACGAAAGTAAACATTAATTATTATTTGAGCGATGTTGTTGATGAAGATATACAAGAGGAAATCCAAGATTACTTTATGCAAGCGGATACCGACGACGTAATGACAGCATATAAGAAATTAAAAGATGAAGATATCGAAATGCGAGAAATACAATTAGTACGACTTAAATTTTTAAGTGAAGTAGCTAATTAATACAACGTTATTTTGATTCATTCCCAATTTTAAATACTTGATAGATTTGCCAACAACCAAATCCGATACACCAACTATTTATAAATGCATTCATCATGCCGTCCAGTAACCCGACGGAATACATACCATTTAAAATATTAAAACTGAAATCGCATAAACCCAAAAATAACATAGCTCCGGCAGCAATTAAGGTGTAATTTTTTCCATGAGCACGATTCCGGTGATAGTAAGCAAATAATAAAGTCAAGCATAAAAACAAATCCGGCAACGGAAAGCTATGTTCAAATTTTGTGTAATAATCCGGATAGTTTGGATTTTCAAATCCTACAGAAAAAAAAAGAATCCAGAACAACATCAAGCCAATGGCAGTTAATAACTGAAGTAAATAAAGCGATGATTTCATCTTATAATATTCAATAGTTTTAATAAATTATCTATATCGGTAAGTCAATAAAAATAACGCTACCGTATTTGTGCTGATTGAATACTTCTATGCATAATCCAATCTACTAACCTTGGAAAAAAACGTTTCATCAACAAAGTAAACTTACCGTCAAATCCGGGAATAATTATTTTTTGTTTTTTTGCAATACCTTTTAAAGCAACAGCGGCTACCATTTCGGGCTGAACTAATTTAGCATTACCGGCAATAGCTTTGGTTTCTGGCGGCTTCGTGGCATTTTCAGCTTCCAATCCGGGTGTATCTGTATCCGGTGGACATAACACCGATACAGTAATTTGATACGGTGCTAATTCTTGTCGAAGTGCTTCTGAAAATCCGATGATACCAAATTTTGTCATACAATAATCAGTGTATCCAAATACACCAACAAATCCGGCAACAGAGGAAGTGTTTAATATAGCACCGCCTTTCTTTTTCATATACGGAACAATTGTATGAACCGTATTCCAAGTAGAATACAAGTTGGTTTTTATTAAACGATCAAAATTATGGTATGAAATATTTTCAAAATAATCCGGTTGTGCAATACCAACACAGTTAATAAAATAATCCGGAATTCCATTTTCTTGTATAGCAATGTCGAATGTTATTTTTACAGCATCCATATCAGTTGTATCTACACTGTAGGCATTTATTTTTTGACTGGTTGGATGTTTGCACAAAGCCAGCAATTCGTCTTTAGCTGTTTGTAATTTTGTTAAAGTGCGTGCAAAAATTACCACCTGGCATTTTGCTGTTACCAATGCTTTGGCTATCGCCAATCCAATTCCGGTTGAACCACCGGTAATAAAGGCAATTTTATCTTGATAAATATTCATCATTATTATGCTAGTATATGATTAAGTGCGTTTATTAAGGGAGCCGGCTCGATATTTATTTTAGGAAATCCTGAAATAGTATCTACTTGTTGTAATGCTGTTTCAATATCTAATGTTTGTTGCGAACAGGCAATGGCATAGTTCTTTTTTGCCAAACTTTCTGCCAAATATTCTTGTTCTGTTTGACCTTCGGCAGGAATAAAAATTGCTTTTTTACCCAATACAGCCAAATCCATAATAGTAGAATATCCGGAGCGACAAATTATTTTTTTTGCCTTTTGTATCGCCACAAATAAATCGTTAGTTGTTAAGTAATTGATAATGGTAATATGGTGCAATTGCTCTTTCTCTTGAGTTTCGGTTTTTCCTCTGACGAGCAAAATATGTTCAGGATAATTGGATAGTTTTTCAATTAAATTTTTTTCCAGATAAGTGCGTTGTGGTTCAGGACCGGACAATACAATCAGTATCGAAAAATCTATATCTTCAATAAATGAGGCACTAGGCGTATAATGAGCAAATCTGCTTTGAATTCCGATATAAGTAAATGGAATTTTAAATGGAATATGATGCGATAATATTCCTGATAGGTTATCATCCGATGCATTATCCGGAATCCACAATGCATCGAATTTATGTATTTGTTGCAAATGCAACTTTTGCAATATCGGATTTACGAATTGCATTTTTGGAGGTGCTTGTAAAGCAATATGATGACAAATTAAAATGCTTTTTACCGTTTTACTGCGCACACCGTAACGGTTATCAGAAATGATAATATCTACTTTATTATTTTGGATGATATCTTGGATAATTTTATTTTCTTTCCGGATGGTATTTAAAATTTTAGGCGTTTGTAAAAGCGACTGTACGGCTGCATTTTTACCAACAGCATATCGAATGTGATAACCGGGTAATTCAAAAAAACGAATAGGATTGGTGGCTTCCGGATATTGGGCTTTCAATAAATAAAAGGAATCTCCATTGCCGGCAATCAGG
>CAYVGM010000331.1:0-2518 GCA_964451125.1 uncultured Chitinophagales bacterium | reverse complement strand
AGATATTATCCACGAAAAATAAAATGTCTTTACCTTTTCCTTCACCGTCACCATCGCGGAATTGCTCGGCAATAGTCAATCCTGATAAAGCAACACGAGCACGTGCTCCCGGTGGCTCATTCATCTGTCCGAAAACCAGAGTAGCTTTAGACTCCAGCAACGCATTTTTGTCAACAGCTGATAAATCCCAGTCTCCTTTTTCCATAGAATGTTTGAAAGCTTCGCCATATTTAATTACGTCAGATTCCAAGAACTCACGCAATAAGTCATTTCCTTCACGCGTACGCTCACCCACACCGGCAAATACAGATAAACCACCATGACCTTTGGCAATATTATTTACCAATTCCATGATTAATACTGTTTTACCTACACCTGCACCACCGAACAAACCGATTTTACCGCCTTTAGCATAAGGCTCAATTAAGTCGATTACTTTAATACCGGTTAATAAAACTTCTTTGGTGGTAGCCAAATCTTCATATTTAGGTGGTTTACGATGGATAGAATATCCGCCAACTTTGCTCACTTCACCAATACCGTCAACGGCATTTCCGATTACGTTGAACAAACGGCCTTTGATAGCCTCACCTGCAGGCATTTTAATCTGGTCGCCCGTATCAGTAACTTCAGCTCCGCGAGTCAGACCCTCGGAAGCATCCATGGCTACCGTACGCACTGTGTCTTCGCCAAGATGTTGTTGTACTTCCAAAACGACTTCCGTACCGTCATCTTTTTTAACAGTTAAAGCGTTTAATATTTCAGGAAGTTTGGAGTTTTCTCCGGCAAAAGTAACGTCTACAACCGGACCGATGATTTGGGTAATTCTACCTATGTTTGCCATAAATTTGAAAGGTTATCTTTTTTAAATCTGCGCAAAATTACGATTAAACGCTTTTTTATCAAAATATTACGAAAAAAGAAGTCTATAAATAAAGATTTGGTAATTTGACCGGAAATTTATGCTAAACATTATTGCCAAATTGGCATTTTTAACTCGGGTTTGGGATAAGTGTTTCAATTTAAGAATAGTTGATTTTTCACATGGAAGCTCCTCCTTTTAATTCCTCCTCCTTGTTACATTGGAGGAAAAAATGTGAAATCAACTTTTTTTTCACCTTCTTTTTCTTAACCCGAACTCAGGTTATAAGTATTTCTGATAATTTTTTGACTGAAAAATCAGCTTAAATCAAAATCTATTTCATACATTTATTCCTACATTATGATCCGGGTCTTTTTTGCAGTAATTTTTAGTGTTGTATCGTACGCTTTGGCACAGCAAATGCCCGAAAAATGCGCTACTCATACCCATCAATTGACCTTATTGCAACAACATCCGGAAATAAACAATGAACTGGAGCGCATTAATGTATTAATACAAACATTAAAAGCCAACCAGCCTTCAGCCAAAAACGAACAGGTAATCATTACCATACCGGTTGTGGTTCATGTGGTGTATAATACAACTGTACAAAATATCAGCGATGCGCAAATTCAGTCTCAAATCAGTGCACTAAATAAAGATTTCAGAAAGCTGAATTCCGATTTACTGCCCAGCAACCATCCATTTTTCTCACTTATTGCCGATGTGCAAATTGAATTTTGTCTGGCAAGTGTAGACCCATCCGGGAATGCTACGACTGGTATTACCCGAACAAATACTTCAGTAAGCAGTTTTTCAGACAATGATAAGGTAAAATCGAGTACTACGGGCGGTGCCAATCCATGGAATACACAGCAATACCTGAATCTTTGGGTCTGCAACTTAGGGGGTAGTCTCTTGGGATATGCACAACTGCCTGAAGATCTGTCTGACTATCCTGAAACTGACGGGGTTGTAATTAATTATAAGTATTTTGGTACTGTTGGTACTTCTACTTCTCCATATAATTTGGGCAGGACAGCCACGCATGAAATTGGCCACTGGCTGGGACTGGAACATATATGGGGTGATGATACAGATTGTAGCGGCTCAGATAATATTGACGACACGCCCAACCAGAAAACAGAAACGTATGGTTGCCCGGCAGGAATAATAACAGATGATTGTAGCCCCAACTCGCCCGGCATCATGTATCAAAACTACATGGATTACACGGATGATGCTTGTATGAACATGTTCACCCTGCAACAAGCAACCTGGATGCGAGGCATTTTACAAACTATTCGTTCCAGTATCGCAACTTCCAACAAATGCTCTACTACAACGGCAGTTTTACAATCAAATTCGCCTGACTTTTCTGTTTATCCCAATCCGGTGAACCGCTATGTCCGATTTTCCGGTTTGCCGAATTCAAATGAAAAGTTTGAACTTGAGTTATTTTCCATTGATGGGAAATTGCTTTATACAACAAGCATTAACCATACACTAGAAATGATTGAGTTGCCTGAGCTTGAAAATGGCAACTATTTGGTAAAACTCAGCAATAGCCGTTCGGTTTATGTAGCAAAAATATTGGTGCGCAAATAAGAAACATATTTTGTAAAGATTTATATCCTGTAATGGCCAATTATTTTC
>CAYVGM010000330.1:0-2524 GCA_964451125.1 uncultured Chitinophagales bacterium | reverse complement strand
GGGATTAATTGCATAGTGAAAGACTCTTGTGAAAAAATAATATCAAAACATTTAAACAATATGACAAAAGAGAGACCTATAATGGCAAGATAAAGACACTCTGAATAGGTAAGGCTGGCATACATCAAAAATGGAAAATTGACAGCTGTAAGAAGTAATGAAGGAAATAAAATTACAGAAGGTATTCTATTATAGAATGCTTTATACAGTAAGTATATACCAATACAAAAGAAGAGAATGGAAAATGATTTCAGCACAATCAATTTTACCCCGAAAATCTTAATTATCATTCCTAATAGCATTGGATATAAGGGTGCATTGGCTAAGTAATATGATTCATGAGCAAAAAAGGCTTTTGCATATTTTGCGCCAGCTTCTATATACAATGCATCATCATTAGCCGTTGAAATCTTAACATCAAAGGTTAAATATGAAAAAGCTATAGCAATTAATAAAATAAAGAGAATAATTTTGGAACCATAATTCGTTAGCGTAGATTCCATTTTATTTAGCAGGGAAAAATTGGCAGATTGGACTACCTTGCTCTTTATTGCAGTGTCTTTTTTATTCTCCTGCTGTACGTTCTTTTGTGCCGTTTTTTTATTTTTCATTGATGTGGTTTTTTCGATAAGAAAATATCAATAATATGAATCCGATAGTCCTCTTTGTACATTTCTAGCATATTTTTTTCATCTACAGCTTTTAATTTTCCGTCTTTCATTTGATAAAATTGAAAAGCAAAGTCTTTAAGATATGACAAAAATTGTGAGGCATCTATCTTCGCATTTTTCATTCCGTATGGATAAAACTCGGTAATGATTTTTAAGTTTGGGTTTTGCTTGAATATCTCTTTCATGCCTAAAAAAGCATAATACTCATAGCCTTGTATGTCAATCTTTATAAAATCTACTTTGTGACCGGGTATTACATCATCCGGCGCAACGCCATCTATCTCGGTAGTAGAAGTGTAGTTTTCTGTCGGATAGGTTTTATGGTCAACATTTAATAAATCGGAATGATACAAGATAATCTTTCCTGTTTTTTCATTTACCGCCTTGTTAAAAAAGACAACATTTTTTAGATGACCTGCATTTTTCATCAGGTGATGGTAATTTGTTTTATCAGGTTCAAAGGCATATACTTTCCCATTTTCGCCTACCAGGGCGGAAAGGATTTTAGTATAAAAACCAATATTTGCACCGATATCCAATACGATATCTCCTTGTTTGATATATTGCTGCATTAAAGCAATATCATGTTTATCTTGTCTGCGTTTAAAATAGGGATAAATCACATTATAAACAGGAAATGCGTGTTTGTATAAAAAATCGCCGAGTTTTATGGATAAAGCAGAAGGCATATTTTATTAATTAGCTGATTAGCTGATTAGCTAATTAATTTATTTTTTTAATCCGATTTCTCTGAGTCTTTCGTCTAAGTATTCCCCCGCAGAGGTAGGTGTATAAGCGAGGGGATGCTGTTCGTCTATACAATTTTCCAGACAGTCTAAACGCACTTCGCTGCGAGGATGTAAAAAAAATGGAATAGAATAACGGTGTGTATGCCATTTTTCTTTTGGCGGATTAACCACACGGTGTGTAGTCGATTTTAGTTTATTATTGCATAATCGCTGCAACATATCGCCTACATTTACCATGATCTGATGAGGTTCTGCTTTGGCATCGTGCCAATTGCCTTCTACATCCATCACTTGCAATCCATCTGCACTTGCACCAACCAATAAGGTAATCAAATTGATATCTTCATGAGCTTCGGCACGGATGGCAGTTTCAGGTTCTTTCGTGATGGGCGGATAATGTATGGCTCTCAAAATGCTGTTGCCATTGTGAATTTTCGCATCAAAATAATTGACATCCAAATGCAGATATTCGGCAATAGCACGAAGTAAATGTCTGCCCGATGCTTCAAAATTCTTATATAATAATCTGCCGGTTTCATTAAACTCCGGCAATTCTTTCACTTCAATATTATCAGGATAGTCATCAACAGGCATTTTCTCGCCATCTTCGATATATTGCCCAATTTGCCAAAACTCTTTCAAATCTGCAACTTCGCTTTGTTTGGCTTTTTCTCTACCGAAAGAAGTGTAGCCTCGTTGTCCGGCATATTCTATCTTCTCGTAATTGAGTTTTGAATCAGTCGGCATGGCAAAAAACGTTTCTACCTGACTGTAAAATTTGTCAATTAAATCTTTATCGATTCCGTGATTTTCGATGGCAGCAAATCCAATTTCTGAATAGGCTTTGCCAAAACCCTGAATAAATTTTTGTCTGCGACTTTCGTCACCCGACAAATAATCAGCTAAATCGAGAACGGGAATATAACTCATGCGTTGTTAATTTGGGATAAATATACATGATTCTTGTGAAATGTGAAAGTGCCTTACATGTAATAAAAACTTCCCAATAATATAATTATTTAGGTGTAATAAGAATATGAAGATAGTAGATGCTTAAATCGTTTTCAAATTATTCAAAAATAATTCAAGAATTATTTAGTTAAC
>CAYVGM010000329.1:0-2527 GCA_964451125.1 uncultured Chitinophagales bacterium | reverse complement strand
TTGTTGAATAATGGCATTAAAACATTGCCCTTGCGTATGGAGCAACATCAAGAAAATGCATTAGCTCTTGCGAAATTTCTTTATCAACATGAAAAAGTCAATTTTGTCAATTACATTGGCTTGAAAGAACATCAGGATCATCAACTGGCAAAAAAAATTATGACGGGATATGGTGGTATGCTGAGCTTTGAACTAAAGGGAGGGCTTGAATCAGGGATGAATTTTTTAAGAAATATCCGTTTCTGTACACTAACTGCTTCTTTGGGTACTGCTGACACATTGGTCACGCATCCTGCTTCAACTTCGCATGTTAATGTAAGCACAGAACAGCGATTGGCTTATAATATCACAGACGGCTTAATACGCATATCGGTTGGCATGGAGAATATTGAAGATATTCTGGAAGATTTTAATCAAGCACTGAGTAAAGTCTAATTTTTTTGTCGTTTGAAATAATACAGATTGGAAGTAGTAAAATCAGCATCAACGATGTTTAACACATAGTCCGTATTTTTTAATGCAGGCATATTGATTTCCATTTTGGGTTGCTCACGGTTTAGCTTAGAGTTGATTAGTATTTTCCCATTTTTATCTGAAAAAATAACATAGAAAAAATTGGATAAAGAATCAAAAACCGGAGCGTTAATAATCATTTTTTGGTCTGTTAAATCAACTTTGAGTTGATATACCGGTGCTATTTTTTCTGCGTGTTGTTCCAGCTTGAACTGACCATTTGGAGTAAGTGTACTATCATAAAGTTGTTCAGTGAAACTGTCAATAATTATTACACCCGGAACAAGCAGAGCAGCTTCAGGTTCAATCAGTTTTTGAGAAACAGTATCTGGTATATTTTGTTGCGATTGTTCCGTTGTAATTATATCCGTAACCGGTGCTTTTTTCTTTTTTGGTTTAGCTTGCAGATTTCCTGTTTGCCAAACAAATAGAACGATTAAAATTATAGTATATAGTGGACTGTTCATTTTTTTTATTTTATTGCTTCACGAAAGTATTGGAAGCTGTAATTTTTTCATTTTCAAGTATAGATAAGGCATACAGACCTGAAGCCAGGTTGAGTTCATTCAAATCAAGTTGTAGTTCGTGTAAAAATGTTCCATCTGTTTCCAATTGTTTCTGATATTGCACCTTTCCTAATACATCAGTAATTTGTAAGGTGATGTTACTGAAATCAGAAGTGAAGCTAATATGGAGATTTTGAACTGCCGGATTAGGATAAATTTTTAAATCTCGATTATTATCGACAGTAGAAGTTTTCATGGCAATAGCCATGCTCGTGGTGGCAAAACGATGCGTTTTATTTCCTTTTGCATAAACAGAAACATTATAAATTCCAGTTGCTAAATCAGGAGCATCTTTGCAAATAAACTTTTGTCTTTGCTGATCAAAAGTAAAATGAACCGGAATTAGCTTATCATACACTACTTCTCCGTTCTCATCCATATTTCTGCTCAATGTGCCTTCCACTGAAACAGGATAAAGATCTTCATTCCAGTTAGCTAATTCTACTTCAAAATTTAGCGGTTCGTTTTTATACAAATCTTCGTTCGAGTGAGTATTCAGATGAAGTGTGGCATCCGTACCGTCTTTGATGAACAATGTAAGTGGAGATGTAGTTTTTAAGGTATAAGTATGTCCGTTTGCCAAGTCTTTTAAATCCAGCGGTGAAATAAAATCATAAACAAATTGTGTTTGACGTAGAATGGTGAATGATTTTACTACTTCATTAGTTTCATTATAAATTTCAGCTTTTACTTGATCGTAATTTCCTACTAAAGCAAATTCAGAATTTTCGTTTTTCTCAAAAGAAATTATGTCGCTTTGGAATAATGCAACATCAGAAACAGCTTCAACTGCTTCGGGTTTTAAATTCTGCGGCTGTGCAGGTGCAGTTCGTAATTGCGGATGTAAGGTAAAATATTCTAATTCAGGTTTTACATTATCCCAAGTTTCTGACGTTCGAAATACGTCAATATGATTAAGAAATGATTCCTGTGCATTTGGTCTGGGCGAAATTTCAAAACTACCCGGTCGGAGGCTTGAATAATAGGGTACTATGCCGTCATTTAGAATAGTGTTGTGGTTTGGATTTTGATATCGATCTTGTACCGGTACAAGTTTTATTAAAAAGCCGGTGGCATACATAAAACCGGACATCAGCGTACTTGCAATATTTCCAAAACCTGGAATCTCTATACATGATGGTCGATACTGTGGAAAGACCACTTTCAAAATATCATCTGATATGGCAGATGGAAGTCGGGTTGGATGCTCCATACCCCAAGCACCAAAACAATGAAATTTTTGAGGATTATTATTTGGATGATTATCCAGCATAGGACGAACCGTACTCATCATATAAGCCGTTTGCATTTGATAAGTGCCTTTTCCTTTAAATATAGGACCAACTATGGGAATATTTTCTGTTACTAAGCGGATTAATGGGTTAGCAATTAAATCGGAAATGGGTGTGCCATAATAAGGAGAACTTAGTGTAACAACGCCTTGCACC
>CAYVGM010000328.1:0-2562 GCA_964451125.1 uncultured Chitinophagales bacterium | reverse complement strand
GCCCAAATTGCACCCGATATCGGGAATACACTTCTTTCGCTTGTTTATAAAAATCAGGAACGGCTTTATTTTCCTTTTACTTTAGATGAATATCAATCATCATCTAAACTTGCAGGAAATCCGTTTATGCATCCGTGGGCAAACCGCTTGCAAAGTGATTATATCACCATAAATAACGAGCAGCATAATTTCCCCTCATTTTATGCTGATATAATTTATCGCGATGCCTATCAACTGCCATTGCACGGATTATTATTAAAATCGGATAAATGGAAAACGTCAGAGCAAACAATATTACAACACAAAGCAGTTTATCATTTTAATTCGGTTGAAGAACTGTCTGTTTTTCCGTTTGAACACACTATAGAAATATCACATGATCTTATTGCAGATAATGAAATAAAAATTACGAATAGTATTTTAAATCTTGCTGATGATGAAATGCCTGTTTCATTCGGTTTTCACCCTTATTTTTTTGTGCCGAACCGAACTGCCTCACAACTAAGAATTCCGGCTATTTCTGTATTGCAAACGGATGAAAAGCAAATTCCAAATGGCAATAAATCGGATAAAGAATTGCTATGGGAATTTAAAAACGATGAAATTATTTTAGCCCAACATACTTTCGACCATGGCTTTACCGATTTTAAAAAAAATGAAAACGGAGATGCTGTATTCAGGCTAAATGATATTGAAGTCTGCTTTGACAAAAACTATCCTTATGCACAAATCTATGCACCCTTACATCCCGACAAACCCTATGTATGCATCGAACCGATGACGGCTGTTACTAATGCACTCAACAACAATGCTTGTCCGTTACTGAAACCAAATGAAACCTTTGAATCAAGTTTTAGTATTCGGTTTTTAAGCTAACTCTTACCTGCATAGATAAACCCAAAACATTTTACTTTATAATATTCTTCAAAAGCCTGTTTTAATGTGAGTTTGTTTTTGTTCAAAAATTCAACATCAGAAACTGCATTAAAAAACATCCTGTCGGTCATGGCTAATACGGCAGAATTAATGTCTTTGAATACGCCTGCTTTTTTCCCTGAATCATAAAAAACAAATAAAACTTCAGACGTGTATTCAATAAAATTTTGAACATCTTTCCATAATTTAGGATAATCGTTTCGCAAATCTTCCAGAAAGAAGTTAGATATATCTGAAATGACTTCCGTAAAAAGTTCAATAATCTGATAATAGCGTTCTTCAAAAGTCAGATTTTGGTTTTGGGCAATTTTTTCAAAATCACGCAACTGAAAAATGACACGTTCCAAAATAATTTCCACCATTTCATCTTTCGATTTAAAATACTGATATAAAGTAGCCTTTGTAATATTTAATTCTTTGGCAATGCTATCCATCGTGTACTTTCGCAAACCATGCACTTTAAATGTCTGTGTCAGCAGATTCAGGTATTTTTCCCGCTTCAGTTCATTCGTATTGCGTTTTTTATCCGTAGATTTTCTTCCCATACTTCAAAAATAACAAGTTTTTTTACTCCTCTTCGGATTAACAAAAGATAATTGTTTTACTAAATTAAACTATTTTCATAAAAATAGTTTAATTTTACTTAACTAATTTTATTGTTATGAAAAAATTATGGAGAGAAGGCAAGTATGTTTTACCGATAATAGTACTGCCACTAATCGTATTAATTTCATTCTACGGGCGTGGTTTCTGGACTTTCTTTGCCGGTATATTTGCCTTTGGTTTTATTCCGGTAATGGATTTGATTTTTGAAGGTAATACTGAAAACCTTACCGAAGAAGAAGAAAAGGCTGAACGAGGTAAGCGTTACTATGATTATCTTCTCTATATAACTGTACCGTTGCAATACGTACTCTTGGGGATTTATCTAAACCGTATTTCTCACTTCTCTTTGTATTGGTATGAATATATCGGGATGACGTGGGCGGGATTGCTGCTATGTGGGGTTGTAGGTATAAATATTGGACATGAACTTGGACACAGAACTAAAAATTATGAACAATTTATGGCAAAGTCATTATTACTGACTTCACTTTATATGCATTTTTTTATTGAACACAACCGCGGACATCACAAAAATGTGGCTTCGCCATTAGACCCTGCAACATCTCGAATAAACGAACCTTTATATTTGTTTTATTTTCGCAGCGTTTTCGGTGGGTGGATGAGTGCATGGCGGTTGGAAAAACGCAGATTAGAAAAACAAAACTTGTCTTTCTGGAATCCGCTACACAATGAAATGCTGCGCTTTCAGCTTATTCAGTTTGCGCTCTGCATCGGTATCTTTTTAGCTTTCGGCTGGATAGGCTTGCTAGGGTTTTTGGCATCTGCCACCGGAGGATTTTTATTGCTCGAAACAGTTAATTATATCGAACATTATGGTATGCTCCGTCACGAAATTTCTCCCGGAAGATTTGAGCGTGTTCGTCCGCAGCATAGCTGGAATTCAAATCACGAACTGGGAAGAATATTTTTGTTTGAGTTGACTCGCCACAGCGACCATCATTATAATGCAGGAAGAAAATATCAGATATTACGCCATTTTGATAATGCACCGCAAATGCC
>CAYVGM010000327.1:0-2585 GCA_964451125.1 uncultured Chitinophagales bacterium | reverse complement strand
TTTCCGCATCATTTTGGCATACTCAAAAATCAGTTTATCGAAATAGACTGGAATATTATTAATGCCGACTGGATTTCTATTGAAGGCGTAGGCTATGTGCAGTCGGTAGGAAAAATGGCATTTTATCCTGTAGAAAATACAGTTTATAAACTAAAAGCAAAAAATAAAGAAATGGAAATGGAACAAGCTATTTACATACGCGTTTTTCCGGTAAATATTAAAACTGAACTGTTTGAAAAAGTACCGAAAATAAAATTTAAAACAGAATTGCTGATCCCGAAAATTGAGATGGGTCATTGGTGATTAGTCATTGGTGATTAGTCATTGGCTAACTTTCAATATTTACAATGTCTTGTTTCTTGGCTCTTGATTCTATAATCTCAATACTTACTACTTACTACTCACTACTCACTACTCACTACTCACTACTCATACTAAAAAAAACATCCATGACTGAATTTAAAAATAATCCATCCTACACTTCTCCTCTACCCGGAGGGTTTACAAAATTTTTGTGGTGGTGCAGTGGTGCCAATGCCGATATTTTGCGTGATAGTCCGCAATCTGAACATAATAAATATCAGGGTATTGGTGCTACCGTATTTTTTACGGGAGTGCTGGCTGCTTTATCCGGAGCTTATGCCCTTTATTCTGTTTTCAATAATCTTTACGCTGCTGCTGCATTCGGCATTTTATGGGGACTTGTAATTTTCAACCTCGACCGTTTTATTGTTTCTACTATTCGTAAAGAAGACAATTTCTGGAATGAATTTAAGTTAGCATTGCCACGTATAGTTTTAGCAGTCATTCTTGCCATTGTGATTGCAAAACCTTTAGAATTAAAGATTTTCGAAAAGGAAATTGCGCAAAAAATTCAGGAACAACAACAAGAATTTGCCTTGCAGTCGCAGAAGAAAGTACAAACGCAATTTAATCCGCTTGCCGATAGTCTGCGTAAAGAAATAGATTATTATAAAAATGAAATAGCTAAAGTTGCTGCTGCTCGCGACACGTTATATCAGGCATTTATTGGCGAAGCAGAAGGAACAAGCGGCACTCATAAACTGGGCAAGGGACCGGTTTTTAAAGAGAAAAAAATACAGTACGATAAGATAGAACAGGAATTCAAATCCGTGCAAGAAAAATATCAACCTTTGATTGATGAAAGAGAAAAACAAATACTCGCAATTAAATCGCAGCGCGATACGGCTTATGCAAAATCGGTGCCTGTAATCAGCAATTACGATGGATTGATGGCAAAGCTGGATGCTGAAAGTAAGTTGCCGCAGTTGCCGGTATTTTTTATCACCTTGTTATTCATCTGTATAGAAACAGCTCCAGTAATGGCTAAATTACTTTCTAAGAAAGGGCCTTATGATGAAAAACTCCGAAACATCGAACATGAAATCGAATTGAATACTGTTGCCAATATCAATCAACGCAATCATGACCTAAATAAAAAACTGACCCTCTACACCAATATCGACAAAGCAAAAGTGGAACAGGAAATCAAACAAAATGAAGATGCACTTAAAATCATTGCTGATGCTCATATCCAGCTTACTAAAGACTATGTGGATGACTGGCTCGAAGAAGAACGCAGCAAATTAAGTCGGAATAAGTACAAAAGTAACAAGGGTTGAGTAATAAGTTGGCAATTTGCAACTACCCTGTAATATACTACTCTTTAAGCATGAACTTCATATTATATCAAAATTATTAGTATTTTTATCAATACTTAATAGTTATTTTAATATATAAAATATAATTTATAATCAATGTTTATTACAAACTGATTTCAAGTAATATGTGTCTTCTACTATTTCAGTCTGTTACAATAGCTCCCCTGTTTTCTATAGCTTTTTTAATGGCTTCAAAACGATTACTTCTTTTATTGAGCAATATTGGTATCATACGTGTATCTAACGGCACTTTATGTTCGTATTTATAGAAAAATTTATCTAACGAATTTTCAGGTTCTGCTTCTTTGGTATATTGCAGCGTATTGACCGGAATGGAATAGCCGACAAATTTATTTTCGGGATAATCTAAAATCGGCTCTTTTAAAAACAACATATCCGCATCAGAATTAAACATATTTTCGAGTGTCATTCCTTCTTTAGCTTTGCTGTGTTTGCCATTTGCAAAATATATCTTCCAGTCGGTATTCCATCCAAAAAAATTATCATAATACACAATTGCACTGCCGTCGTGTATTTCTGCCAAATCAGTGGACAAATAATACATATTCTGATTATGGGATTGCAAGGCTTTGCCAAATGAATGAAATGATTGTTTAAACCCATAAAAAAACACGAAAACAAAGGCAAAAATGCCCATAGAAATGGAACGAAAATCTCGCAAAAACAACAATAACAAAAGTGATAATCCCAAATAAAGCGAATAAAAATTTTTGTACCCCAAATTTTCATCTTGCGAAATCGTCAAATTGTAAAGCATCGGAAAAAGTATCATGGCATAAAACAAAGTATAGTATTGATGATTCAGTTTTTTGCGTTGTTTTACAAAATAAAATAAAATACCCAACACCAATGGCAAAATAAAATAACGCACATAGTGTTTCA
>CAYVGM010000326.1:0-2589 GCA_964451125.1 uncultured Chitinophagales bacterium | reverse complement strand
TAAACAATTTTGTATTTGGGTGGTTTTGTTGATAGGTAATAGCCGCAAACTTGTCAATTTCAACTGCGACTTTTACATCAATTCCGGCAGCCATAGCACCAACGGACATACCACCTGCACCTGAGAACAGGTCTATACCTATGAAATTGCTTTTAGTCATTAGGGAAAAGGGGTACAAAATAACTAAATTAAGAATAGAAATTCGTAAAATTTTACCCCATTTACTAAAAATTATAAAGTAAAGATTTTGGGGTCATTATTTATTAAATGTGATCCTGTAAATGGCGCCTCTCAAATCATCACTCACCAGCATGGATCCATCGTCAGCAAATTCAATATCAACAGGGCGGCCGGTGACCTTACCATCGTTGCTCAACCAACCGCTGGCAAAAGGAACCGTTTTTCCCAGCAACTTCTCCCCTAGCCAGTGCGCTAACCCAAATCAGAAATAGGGTTATTTCATCCTTTCAATACTCCAAAAGTTGTGCTATTTTTAATAAGTAAAGCCGGGTACACCAGCCTCGGTTCCTGCAGCAACTGTTTAAATCAATCACTATGCCGGAATATTCCGTAATGATCAGCTATTCGGAGGATGACGAAAATTTTGCCAGAAAGGTATATGAATCTTTGCGTGCCAATGGCGTTCAATGCTGGATCGGATATGAAAATATCCAACGAGCCGAATCATGGCCTGCATCCATCAGCCGAGCTATCAGGCAGTGTAACATTTTTTTGCTGATACTTACTCCAAACTCAAATACCTCCCGGCAGGTTGTAAGGGAACTTACCGAAGCTGATCGTTTGGGAAAAGTATTGTATTGTTACCAAACATCTGACTTTGTCATTTCAGATGACATCATGTATTTCTTTACTTCCATACAGCGATTGGAAGCTTTCCGGTATGAACCCAAAAAAGCGATAAGCATACTGCTGAAAGATATAAAAGAGAACCTAGCCAAAGTAAAAAACAATGAGTCTGCAACGAATGTAAAGCCAACCGGTTCAACTACTGATTCTGCAAGTGTTAATGTACATACCAATGACAGCAACACTTATACAAAAAAAGAAAACAATCAAGAAAATGATAGCGAGGTCTTAGACAACGACAAGTCAGTGCGTATTGTTCTCAAAAAAAGGTATTCCAATTGGCGTATATTAACTCCAGCAATAATAATCTTACTGGGCATTGCTTTTTTGTTGCTAAAAGACACAATGTTTCCTAAACGACCCGATCAACAAGTTATCTCACAAACCCCCACTGACAGTACTACCCCACAAAGAATCGATACTTCAAGAAAAATCCACCCACCTGCCGATACAACAGTTACAGATAAAAAAGATACCAAAGAGGTTCAGGTTGCTCCGACTCTTCTTTCGTATTATACTTATTACAATAATGGCATTCTCTATTTCTTTGCCAACGATAATAAGAATGCTATACACAATTTTACCAAGGCCCTAGAACTGGATAAAAATCATGACAGTGCATACTATTTCCGGGGTAGCGCCAATTACTTGCTAGACAATTACAACGATGCCATATCTGATTTCTCTCGCTGTATCCAACTGAATACGGCCATTCAGGATGTTTTTTTGAAAAGAGGATATTGTTATTTTTATTCTGAGAATTATACATCTGCCATTACTGATTTTAATAAAGCCATTACGGCAAACAACCAAGATCCGCAAGCACTTTTATTCAGAGGTTACTCCTATTACTTTTCCGGCCGGTATAGAGAGGCACTTGTCGATCTGAGCAATGCGATTAAAGTAAATCCTCGTTCAGGCGAGGCATATTATTATAAAGCTGCGACAGAAGAGCAATTAAACAGCATGGATAAAGCATGTGAAGACTATAAAATGAGTGCGGAATTAAATTATAAAAAGGCATTGGAAAAGGTCAAAACAATTTGTGCTGCACCCACTGCTGCGGAAATAATAAAAAATGTAGAGCTCCACGTGAGGAAGGACCGTAGCGATAAATTTCCCAACGATAACGAACAATTTGCCTATCATTATTATTTAGTTGGCGGTAAGAAATATTTGAATGCTGTTCGAGAAGCCAGGTATGTCAGAAATCATAAATCATTTTGGGAGTACAAGAACAAAACTTATCAATCCTCCACAGACTATAATAACAATTTTGATTATAAAGGATATCAATGGGGTGATATTGATGATACCTTCCTCACGATTATTACAAAAGACGGCTCAGTATCTGAAACAATTCTTAAAACAATCAAGTATGATAATTAGCAGAGGCTTTATATTGCTTTTTTCTGCCGTCGTAGGTAAGTATTTGCCGCCGTCTGGTTTTCAACCAAGGGCGTATCTGAGTCTATGATTTTTTTAAATCTAATCTCATACTTGCCGTTGGCCAGGAGGACAGAAGAGGTTTTTTAATCAAATGACTTTAGTTACTTAAAAATCCCAAGTATTTGCAATAAAAGATGCTGATCTATCTTTATTATAATAAAAAATAACTTGCAATTTGTACATCCAGGTAGTTTGGGTGGCAATTAATATTCTGTCGGCTTTATTCTTTTCCCAGCAACGTCTCTCCCCAGCCCATGTGCGTAAGCCGAGGAC
>CAYVGM010000325.1:0-2592 GCA_964451125.1 uncultured Chitinophagales bacterium | reverse complement strand
AATTTAAAGCCAAATGGGAAAGTGAGAAAACAGTAGTGGACAGAATACAGAATGAGAAAATTAAAATAGAGAATCTCAAGCTTGAAGCAGAACAAGCGGAGCGCAATGGCGACTATGGCAAAGTAGCCGAAATACGATATGGCAAAATAAAAGACAGTGAAGAAAAACTGGCGGAATTTGAAAAAGAATTGCAAGAAAACAAAGCTGATAAACGCTTGATGAAAGAAGAAGTAACCTCAGAGGATATTGCTGAAATCATCTCGAAATGGACCGGAATACCTTTGACAAAAATGTTGCAAACAGAGAAAGACAAATTGCTGAATTTAGAAGATTATCTGCACCTGAGAGTGGTAGGTCAGGATGAAGCTATCGTGGCTGTTGCCGATGCCATTCGCAGAAGCCGTGCCGGATTACATGATCCAAAAAAGCCATTGGGTTCATTTTTGTTTATCGGTACTACAGGTGTAGGTAAAACAGAATTAGCCCGAGCTTTAGCCGAGTTATTGTTTGATGATGAAAAAGCAATGGTGCGTATCGACATGAGTGAATACATGGAGAAACATTCCGTATCCCGGCTGATAGGTTCGCCTCCAGGCTATGTAGGCTACGATGAAGGTGGTCAGCTAACAGAAGCGGTGCGCAATCATCCATATTCGGTAGTGTTGCTGGATGAAATTGAAAAAGCACATCCGGATGTATTCAATGTGCTGCTTCAGGTATTGGAAGACGGCAGGTTAACTGATAATAAAGGCAGAGTAGTCGATTTTAAAAACACGATTATTATCATGACCTCCAATATCGGCTCGCATTTGATACAGCAAAATTTTGAAAATGTAAAAACTGAAAGTGAGGTTTTCACCGCTACGGAGACTTCTAAAATACAAATTCTGGATGCAATAAAACGGGTCTTACGTCCGGAGTTTTACAACCGTATTGATGAAGTCATCATGTTTAAACCTTTACTGCAAAATGATATCAAAGACATCGTTCGCATTCAGTTGCACAACTTGCAAAAACAACTTAAAGACATGGAAATTGATTTAAGTTATACCGATGAATTAACCAATCATTTTGCTGAAGAAGGCTATGATGTACAATTTGGAGCAAGACCACTGAAAAGACTAATCAACAGAGAACTTATCAATCAACTGTCTAAATTGATTATAGCCGATAAAATAAAAAAAGACAAGCCTGTAATTGCGGACTTTTTTGACGGAGAAATTGTATTCAGGAACGAATAAACATCATTTATTTTTTCTTAAATTGTATAATTGTGATTTCCGGTGGAATGCCCACTCGACCGGGATAACCTAAAAATCCCGCTCCACGATTGACATATAAATACTGTCCCCTCTCATTGTTGTATAAGCCTGCCCAATGCGGATATACCCACTGTGAAGGACTCCATTTTATGTGCATTTTCGGAATTTCCACTCCGAATTGAAAGCCGTGTGTATGTCCGGAAAATGTAGCATGTATCTTCTTGTATTTTTCATCCACACTCACATCTTTATCCCAGTGTGAGGGGTCGTGAGACAGTAACAACTGAATGTCTGCATGTTCAGCTCCGGCATATGCTTTATCTAAATTGCCAAACTGACCAAAGCGCAAACTATGCCCGATATATTGCACACCAATAATTGCCAGTGTCTTGTTGTTACGCTCCAGTAAACGATGTTCATCCAAGAGCAAATCCCAGCCTAATGTTTTTTGTTGCGCCAGCAAATGCCTGAAATTTTCAGTTTGCTCTTCTTTTGAGTTCCAGTCATTATACATACCATAGTCGTGGTTGCCTAAAATAGAATAAATGGCTTCTTTTGCTTTTAATTTTTTTAGCACTTCCACATGATTGTCTACTTCTGTACCTGCATAATTGACTAAATCGCCGGTAAAAAAAATCAAATCTGGTTGCTCCGCATTGATAAGTTCAACAATTTTTTCTGTAGGATGTGTTGAAGAAAATGAGCCTAAATGCAAGTCTGAAATTTGCACGATTTTCAAATCTTTCCATTCATCAGCTAAATCCGGAATAGCTAAAGTTATTTTTCTTTTTCGGTAGTTGTACGCACCTATAGCAATGCCATATAAAAATACTCCGAACATAGTGCCACCTGCTATTAACCCCGCTTTACTCAGAAACTGCGAGCGGGTAATGCCAGCTTCAGTTGTTTCCGGCGTTTGACTAAACAAGCTGAATATCCATTTGAAAAAGCGGGTAATATCATCAAAAAGTAAAAATGGGAGTACAAATAATTTTGAAAGCACAATGAGTTGTGCCATGCCGATTAATATTGTTTTGGAAATGCCTGTCCAGCCCGAAAATCCAAACATAAAATAAACCGTAACCAAGACATAAGGCAGCAGAGAAAATAAAATATACAAGATTAAGAACAGCCTGCCTGATGAATTTTTTAAAGATGGAAATGCTGTTTTTAATGCTTGAAAGACATACCAGTCTAACAATAAGAAAATGAGATACGGTAGGAAGTAAACAAAGAAAGGTGGCTGCCGCATAAATCTTTTTTATTTTTTGAAACCACAAAAATACAGTCTGAACACAGTAAATTTGCTATTACTATGTTATTTAACATA
>CAYVGM010000324.1:0-2605 GCA_964451125.1 uncultured Chitinophagales bacterium | reverse complement strand
CAAGTCGTTAAGCGTTTACTGGAAATTGTACAGCCCGATTTTTTGTTTTTGGGGCAAAAAGATTACCAGCAATGCATGGTTATTACTAAACTTGTGGAGGCTTTTCAATTTCCTGTAAAGGTTATTATTTGCGATACCTTGCGCGAGCCGGACGGTTTGGCAATGAGCAGCAGGAATGTGCGTCTTTCACCGGAAGCCAGGCAAGCAGCGGTCAAACTCTCTAAGTCGCTTTATCACATCAAAAATGAACTTAAACAAGCCGACTTAAGTAGCTTGTTGCATGAAGAAACCGAAAAACTGAATGCTGACCCGCTTATATCAGTAGAATATCTGAAAATCATCAACGGAAAAACACTTGAAGCTGTGAATGCATATTCGGCAGAATTGCCGCTTGCTGTGCTGATTGCCGCTAAAGTAGGCGAAGTAAGGCTGATTGACAATATGATTTTGCAGTAAGACCAATCTGTGTCAAATACAATTTAACTATCCGGTAATTGCAATGCCGATTATTAACCCTATTTTTACACCGAAAATTTATGACTTATGTTTGTTCATGTTTTTAGAGCAAAACTGCATCGTGTTGTAGTAACAGAAGCCAACCTTAATTATATGGGAAGCATTACGGTAGATGAAGATTTGCTGGATGCATCCGGAATTTTACCTCATGAGAAAGTGCAAATCGTAAATATCAATAACGGTGAACGGTTTGAAACTTATGTTATTAAAGGCGAGCGTGGTTCCGGGCAAATTTGTTTGAATGGGCCTGCGGCACGTAAAGTACATCTTGGCGACAAACTTATTGTTATTGCTTATGCCTTGCTCAGCGCAGAAGAAGCCAAAGAACATTCTCCAAAAGCCGTTTATGTTAATGAGAGCAATGCTATTGTAAATGTAAATAACCTTTAACGGTTCTATCAACACTTATGAAATCTGTAAAGTCCGTACTTAAAATTTTAATTCCATTAGCCTTAGGTATCGGATTGATTATATGGTTTTGGAATGCCATGCCTGAAAATGATAAAACAGAAACGATAAACGCCTTTAAGCGTGCCAATTATTTTTGGGTATTGCTTGCTCCTCTTGTCGGTTTTGTCAGTAATTTTATTCGTACACAGCGATGGAGACTAATGCTCCGCCCACTTGGCTATTATCCGGGTTATTGGAATACCTTCTTTTCTGTGATGATTATGTATTTTTTCAATCTCTTTGTTCCGAGGTTGGGCGAAGTTACCCGTTGTTCAATTCTGGCGAAATATGAAAATGTTCCGGTAGAAAAATCTATCGGCACGATGGTTACAGAACGCCTGATTGATGTAATCTGTCTAGGAATTGTTGTATTAATTACTCTTTTGCTCATGGGTAAAGCCAACTTTTTGGCTATGTATGATACGTTTAAAGTTAAAACAGCCGGAATGGGCGGTGGCACACTCATGACTGTTTTAAAATGGTCCATTCCGTTTATTATTGTTTTTGGTATTTTGGGTTATTCGTTGCTGTTTATCCGAAAACACGGTGTAGATGCACTGAAAGAACAAATGAAAAACAAGATTAAAAGTCTGATGATTTCTGTTTTTTCGGTGAAAGATATCAAAGAAATGCCTCAATTCTTATTGCTCACCGTAGCACTATGGGTTACTTATTTAGTCATGTTCTTCATGAATTACAAAGCTTTACCTGAAACTTCTAACCTCCCGATTGTATCAGCTTTGGTCTGTCTTATATTCGGCTCTGCGGCAGTAGTACTCACTCCGGGAGGTATCGGTATTTTCCCCATCATCATACAAACCATTTTGATGTCTTTTGGCGTGAATCCAAACAGCGCATTAGCAATAGGCATGATAGCTTGGGCGGTACAAACGCTCGGAATGCTGATAGGGGGTATGCTATCCTTATCGTTATTGAGTATCTTAAATAAGGATGCCAAACATGAAACAGCAACAAGCTAAAATCTTCACGGATTTATTTCTTCTAAAAGAAGCACTACCTAAGGATAAAACTATCGTTTTCACCAATGGCTGTTTTGATTTGTTGCACGAAGGACATCTCCACCTTCTAAAAGCAGCCAGTCAATTGGGCGATATACTTATCGTTGGAATAAACAGCGATGACTCGGTAAAAAGACTAAAAGGAAATACTCGTCCTGTTGAAGCATTAGCCATTCGGTGCAAGCATCTCGCTGAATTGGATGATGTCCACTCTATTATTCCATTTGAAGAAGATACACCCATTCAACTTATCGAGAAATTGCATCCCAACATCTTAGTAAAAGGAGGTGATTATTCAGCTGATAAAATTGCAGGAGCTGAATTTGTGATTCAATCTGGCGGAGAGGTTGTTATTATTCCGTTGCTGGAAGGTTACTCAACGACAAAGGTAATTGCAGAAAAAAAGTAGCGACTGTCATTTACAGACTTTCTGCTTTATTCTCCAGAGTTCGGGTAAAAGTGTTTCAATTTTAAAATAGTTGATTTTTTTCTGAAAAACCTACTCCTTTCAATTCTTCCTCCTTGTTAAGTTGGAGGATAAAAAAGGTTAAATCAATTATTTTACAGTTGACTAACCTTAACAACTTTGTATTTAAATATACAATTTTTATCTTGTTTTT
>CAYVGM010000323.1:0-2630 GCA_964451125.1 uncultured Chitinophagales bacterium | reverse complement strand
ATGCTTAAATCGTTTTCAAATTATTCAAAAATAATTCAAGAATTATTTAGTTAACAAAAATTAGTAACTGCTGATTATTTATTAAATGATTCTGTTAACGATTAAAAATATAACTCATGTCCCATGCCGCAATCTCATTATTCAAGTCAATATTGTCGAAAGTTGCATAATATTTCTCACTCAGTAAGCTCTGGTTTGCTTCCAGCATTTTTACTTTATCCACTACGTAGTTTTTATAAGCTGTTGCCAGTACATATTGCGGTACCGCATGTTGCACAATTTCAATTTGCATAGGGTTGAGGTAGGCATAGTAATACCCAAAATAACTGGGGCGGTTTACTGCCACATCGTCATTACTGGTGTTTTTTAGCTCCACCAAACTTCTCCAAATCACCACATCGCGGTTGAGTTCCGGGATGTTAATCTTTGTCACTCTGGTAATTTGCTGCCTGAATATAATTCCTTCCCGCTTTATTACAGGTGAAGCAGCAAAACTATAAGAAATTAAGAAAAAACTTAATATAAAAATTGATTTTTTCATTATCAAACTTTTTATTATAGTTGTTAACTGAGATAAAAGCGTTGCATGCACGCTGCATTTTCTTTACAGTTTTGTAATAAAATGGATGTGAGTCAAAACTAGCGTAGTCACTATTAAACCTTTAATATGTAAACCCTTATCTTTGATGCTTCTGTTTATGAACCAAAATGCATATATACGGGATATTGCTCAAGCACTCCACAATGGAAAAACAATTTTATATCCTACGGATACTATTTGGGGACTGGGTTGTTCTGCACTAAATGAAGTAGCTGTAAATCAAGTATTTTCCATAAAAAACAGACCTAAGCAAAAGAGCATGATCTTACTTGTGAGTGATTGGGAGATGCTTGCCAGATACATCCATTTGTCAAAGCTGCTAAGTGAAGAGCTACAACATTTATTACAGGAATCAACTGTGCCTACAACGATAATTTTTCCTTATACTCAACATCTGCCAAAATTTATACTGGCAGAAAATGGGAGCATTGGTGTACGTATACCCAAACATCATTTTTGCCATCAGCTAATCCGATATCTCGATGCTCCTTTGGTTAGTACCTCTGCAAATCTTTCCGGCCAAACCAGCCCATTGCAGTATTCAGACATTAATGATGATATAAAAAAGCAAGTGGATATTATCGTAGATCCTGCTTTTGATACATCAGATTATAAAAAACCTTCGCGCATTCTTCTCCTGAGTGAACAAGGAGAAATCGAAGAAATCCGTTGATATTTTTTTGATTTAGAACAAATAATTTACTATGTACTTGTTAATATGAAAATATTTACATATCTTTGTATGAACATTTTACAATATGCAAACAGTCCAAGTACCTTTTTTAGAAGACGATAAGCTGGAGAAAGCTGCTGTTATCTTAAAAACAATTGCCCATCCGGCTCGGCTGGCTATAATAAATATGTTGCGCGGCAACAATAAAATGAGTGTGAATGATATTTGCGAAACCTTGGAAATGGAACAGTCACTTGTTTCACATCATCTGAAAAACATGAAATTGCGCGGTATCTTATCATGCAAACGCGACAAGCAGCAAATTTTTTATTCGCTAAAAGAAAAAGATGTAGCGAAGATTCTGGACTGTATCAAAAACTGTGATTGTTATCTCTAACCGTTTAACGGCAACTTCTTTTGGAAATCCTGGCTTACATACTTTCTTTTTTTATCGGCATCTCCTTAAGCATTTTGGGCAGTGGTGGTACTATACTGACTGTTCCGTTATTGGTCTACTTACTGCATGTAAGCCCTGTTCATGCAACACATTATTCCATGTTTATTGTTGGCATTACTTCGGCAATTGGTGTACTCATCCGCATTAAGGATCAGAAGCCGGATTTTAAAACGGTAATTTCTTTTCTTATTCCTTCTGTTATCAGTTTGTACGTTACCAGAAAATTTATTTTGCCGTCAATTCCTGAATTTGTCTATCAATCCTCAATATTTACTATCAGTAAATCAACTTTGCTGATGACATTATTTGCCGTGGTCATGTTTGTTGTGGCTGCTTCAATGATATTCGATATAAATCAACGTACTGTTTCAAAAACAAAAACTGATGTTGCTCAGCAAAATAGTCCGGCATTCGTCTTAGTAGCAGTCTTTATCGGTATGCTAACGGGTTTATTGGGTGCAGGCGGCGGATTTCTGATTGTGCCTGCTTTAATTTATATGAAGAAAAATTCGATGCATCATGCCGTGAGTACTTCGCTACTGATTATTACGGTAAATTCTATTATGGGTTTTGTGAGTGATATACATGATACTGTTCAATGGAAGATGGTACTGGGCGTTGCACTAGTTGCGATAATAGGCATGTTATCGGGTTGGAAAATTTCAAGTGCTATTCCAAATGAAAAACTGAAGAAAATATTTGGATATGCCGTACTGATTATCGGTGTTTTTATTTTATTAAAAGAATGGATGTTATGAATATAAAGGAAAACAAATTTGACCGTCAATTTTGGGATGACCGTTGGAATAATGGCGAAACCTTTTGGGATTTAAAATCGGCATCGCCGCCTTTAATCTCATTTTTTGAGACCATAAAAGATAAAAATAAACGCATCCTGA
>CAYVGM010000322.1:0-2648 GCA_964451125.1 uncultured Chitinophagales bacterium | reverse complement strand
ATGAACTCAATGAAACCGAACGAGGGGAAGGCGGTTTCGGGCATACGGGAATTAAGTAATCCAGAATATTTTTTGTAATTCTCATTAAGCCTTTTAATAAGGGATATAGTTTTACTTAGTTATTTGAATAATGTGTTGGATTCAAAATGTGTCTAAACGCTAAAAATATCTCGTACGCTTTTTGATGAAGGGTGAAGCCTGCTAAATAATGTTAAGAATGCGACTTGTAATTGAACCTGACAAGTCTTTAGTACGTTTTTCGCAATAGATTCTTAAATTAATTGCTATTTTAACACACGATATGAGACAACATCTTTTATTTGGTAAACAACTCTCTTTATTCATTTTATTGTGCATGCTTCTCAGTTGGCAACAACCTGCATTAGCCAAAAAAAAGAAAAAAGATAAATCGACTTCTGAAGCCGGAAAAAAAAATGACTATGCCCTTCAATCACTGTTCATAGATGGAACTAAAGCCTATTTATTAGGAAACAATGAAGAGGCTGTTGCTAAATTTAATGAAGTACTGAAAAAAGATAAAAATAATGCAGCAGCATATTATCAGTTATCACGTATAGCCTTTGAAAACGGTAATGCTGCCAAGGCACTCAGCTTTATCAATAGCGCAATAAATATTGATCCTAAGAATGAATATTACTTTATGTATCAGGCGGAAGAAAAAGCCTCATTAGGAGATTACGAAGGCGCAGCCAAAGCTTATGAAACACTTACGAAACTCTACCCACGCGATTACGACAACTACTTCAGTCTGGGTTATATGCTCACCAAAGCCAATAAATACAGAGAAGCCATAGATGCTTATAATTTACTGGAACAAAAAACAGGAGTGAGCGAGGAACTGACATTTCAGAAGCAACCTTTATTTATTAAATTGGGTAAGATAGATTAAGGAGCAAAAGATATTGAGAAATTAGTTAAAGCATATCCCGATGAACCCCGTTATATCGGCTTGATAGGAGAGTTGTATGAAGCTAATAAACAATACGACAAAGCCATAGAAGCCTACAACCGCGTATTTACGGTAGAGCCCGATAATGCAGAAGCCATGCTGGCACTGTCGGAAGTATATCGCAAGAAAGGCGATGAAGCCAAACGCATGGAGTATATCAACAAAGTATTTGGTAATAAAAATATTGATATTGATACTAAGATTTATTCATTCATTCCGTTTGTAGAACGATTACAAAAAGATTCATCAACAGAATCAAGAGATGCGGTAATGAAAATGGCAGATATGATAGTGGCTGCTCATCCGGATAATATAAAAGCTGTAACGGTACGGGCAGATGCATTACTTAACAGTAACAAGAAAAGTGAAGCGCTGGCTGAATATCTGAAAGCAATAAACATGGATGAAGCACCCGGTACGGTGTGGGTGCAAATTTATCTGCTGGATGCAGAGATGGAACAATATGACAGTTTAATTGCTCATACTAAACTGGGTATCAGCAAAAATCCGAAAGATGTGTTAGGGTATTTCTATAATGCCTTGGGTTATCAAAATAAAAAAGAATACACCCCGGCTTTTAATACCTTACAGAAAGGATTTGATGTAATGAAAAGCAACAAGCCGGATGCATTTGCATATACACCACAGCTCAAATTACAAATGTTGATTTCGTTGGGTGATGTGGCATTTGAACTGAAAAAATATGAAACGTCTGACAGTGCTTATGACGCTGCATTAGAAATTGACCCGAATAATGCTACTGTACTGAACAACTATGCCTATTATCTTTCCGAACGAAATATAAAACTGGAAAAAGCGGAGCGCATGAGTAAGAAATCAAACTTACTCGTTGATAATAATTCAGCATTTATTGATACGTATGCCTGGATTATGTACAAAATGAAAAACTACAAAGAAGCTCTAGAGTGGATGGAACAGGCCATGCAAATTCCGGATTCAAAAGAGCGTGCAGAACTGCTGTCGCACTATGGCGATATCTTATACAAAGTAGGCAGAGTAGATGAAGCAATGCAGCAATGGCAAAAAGCTATTGATAAGGGTGGAGATAAAATACTGTTGCAAGATAAAATCAAAAATAAAAAAGCAGACTGATGAGAAAGGATGTTTCTTTCTTTCGAGCCGGTTTTGAAAAACACCTGCTTTCTATCGGATTGATTTTTTTGGTACTGTTTACTGTTTTACTTTCCGGTTGCAAACACCGCAAGGAGATAGCCAAAACACCACAAAAACAAGATACGATTGCCGTAGTGAAACCACCGATGCAGCCTACTCCTGCCAAAAATATTGACCCTAATGTGGCTAAAACTCTGCAACAATTACAAAAAAACCAACTGGTTTTCAAAGAATTATCTGCCAGATTAAAGACCAAAGTCAAATCACCCGACCTCAACCAATCTTTCACTACTAACATTCGTTGGAAAAAAGGCGAAAAGATATGGCTATCTATGTCTATTATTGGCATCGAAGGAGTACGTGTACTCATCACTAAAGACAGTATCAAAGTAATGGACAGACTTAACGACCGCTATATTCTGAAACCCATCAGTTATATCAAACAAAAGGCTTTGATTGACTTGTCATTCACCGATATCGAAAATTTATTGCTGGGGCAGCTTCTGTTCACGGATACAGTGAATACCAAATTTGCAGATAACCC
>CAYVGM010000321.1:0-2738 GCA_964451125.1 uncultured Chitinophagales bacterium | reverse complement strand
ATAATAACTTGCTTTTTGCAGATTCGTTAATTGATGAAATTGAAATTCAGGCTAATCAAACAGGGGAATACAAAATCAACTTGCATAAAAAATACATGCAAGAAAGATTGTTTAATTCAGTTAATGCTGCAACGTATGACTTAGCACAAATGTGGGCCATCCGTGAGGAATGCATAGCCGCCTTGTTTGAAGAATAATCTACATGATAAAATTTATTTTTCCGTGCAAACACGTGAGCGTCATCGGTGCATAACCAATAAATTCGCCATCCATATCAATGGAAATTTTTTTGTCTTCTAATGATTCAATATTGATTTGCTGTACTTGAGCATATTTTATTTTATCGTGCTCAATTTTTTTGCACGCCTTCACGGTGTTCAAATGCTTGAAATAATCCATCGTGCTGACATCACCAATAATCACAATATCCAGTAAGCCGTCAGTTACGCTGGCATCAGGGGCTATGCCCAATCCATTGCCGAAATATTTGCCGTTGGCCACTACAAAATTGATGGCTTTTCCTTTCCAGTCAAAATTGTCGCCAAAGCCATGAATGTACACTTTATCGTATGTAGCAAATGTTTTGCTGATAGAAAAAAAATAATTAAAATCCGCACCCAGCCAATTGGGCATTTTTGCTTTCAGCATTACCGCTTCGCCACCCATACCTACATCCGTTATATTCATGAAATAACGGGATGAAGCCTTGCCGGCAGGATCAAAAAAAGTAACATACCCAACATCAATCAGTTGCGCACTATCTTTTTCTATCAATTGTTTGAGTGTGTGAAGCTGATTATTTTTATAGATGGTTTTGATAAAATCATTTCCGCTGCCTGCCGCATATACACCAATTTTTACTTTGGTTAAACTTATCCAGTCTATACCGGAGTCCGGAAGTTTGTAAGCGTCAATTACGCCGTTAATCACTTCATTCAGCGTGCCGTCGCCACCAATGACAATTAAATGCAGAAAACCTTTATCTAAAACTGTTTTTGGTAATTTAAAAAAATGTCCGGCATATTCCGATTCAAAAAATTCGATATCATGTTTGCTGAAAGTCTGTTTTACTTCAGCAATTACTTTTTCTTTTTTGCGAATAGTGGCATTTAACAAAAAGGCAATTTTCATAAGGTGTTTTTTACTGCAATAACATCAACTTACTTCCACGAATGCATAACTTGCCATTCTTTATGGTATGCATTTATTTCACTCGTTTTTCTTTCTTCATTCCAATTTAACTCTTTTGCCATTAAATCTGCAATATATTGAACAAAAACTTCATCAAATTGTTGCATTTGGTAGGTAATCAATGTCCGGCGAGTGAGCAAATCATCTATTTTTTGAACAAACTGATAACGAATAAAAAAGATAAATTCTGCATCGGTATATGGATAAGTAAATTTAGTATCATTCAGTTTTTCTACAGATTCCTGAATGATATTTGCTATCAGTGTGGCGTTTTTTATGCCATAACGGTGCTTATACATGTCGATATAAGATGAAAACAAAATTTCATCTTTTTCCAGAGATTCAATTTTATATTTTTCTTCAATAGTCTTTATACAATTCTCTGCCATCGACAAAAAGGATGTCAGTTTGCCACCCGAAATAGTGAGCATATTTTCATTATTCCACCATATCTGATAGTCGCGGGAACGCTGATTGCTCTTCTTACTTTCGTCATTGTCATTTATCAAAGGACGCAAGCCGGCATATACACTCAAAATGTCGGCTTCGGTAATTTGTTTTCCTGTCATTTGTGCATTAATGCTATCGAGAATATAATGTACTTCATCAACGTCCGTATGCATCATATCCAGTGATCCGCTGTAATCTTTATCTGTTGTGCCAATTACATTCAGGTTATCATCCCAGGGCATACACCACAACATCCTGCCATCACCATTACTGGTAGGTAAAAGCATCACGCAATCTTTCGGAAAAAAATCGGCAGACACAATCAAATGAATACCTTTGCTGGGTGCCATGTATTTTTTGTTATCAGCAGGGTTCAACAATTTCATCAAATCATCAGTCCAAACACCAGTAGCAGAAATAAAAACTTTTGATTTGATTTCAATCGAATGACCTGAAATTTTATCCTTACAGCTGATTTGTTTTATCTTATTATTTTCTTGATGAAATGCAGTCAACTCTAAATAATTGAGTACGACTACGCCTAAATCTGCGGCTTCCTGCATCACTTCATTAACAAGTCGTGCATCATTTGTTTTGGCATCGTAATAAATAAAACCACCTACGATGTTTTCAGATTTGAGTTGAGGAAATCGCATTTTTATTTCTTCCAAGTCCACTTCGGCATGCTTCGGCATACTGCTCACACCAGACAGATAATCATAGCCTGAAAGTCCGATTCCCAATTTCAGTTTGGTGAGCTTGGATTTGTATATCGGCATAAAAAATGGTTGCGGTTTCACTAAGTGCGGATATTCATTCAACAAATGCTCTCGTTCCTGCAAGGCTTCTTTCACTAATTTTATCTGCAACTGCTGTAAATAGCGCAAACCCCCGTGTATCATCTTTGCTGAGCGAGAACTGGTGCCATAAGCAAAATCTGCCTTGTCAAGGACTAAAACTTTCCAGCCTTTTCGGGCAGCAGTAAGGGCGATACCTGCGCCCGTAATACCACCTCCGACGATCACTAAATCAAAAAATTCAGTCTGTGCTTTTTGTATGTTATTGATGCGGTACATGATGAATGTTGAATGATGAAT
>CAYVGM010000320.1:0-2753 GCA_964451125.1 uncultured Chitinophagales bacterium | reverse complement strand
AATTTCACTACAGTTTTCATTGTTTTGCAGTGGCTTAAAATTGCGTACAACATTTGTATTTACGTACATTTATGTCGTTAATATTCCGTTTATACGTAGCTAAGTTATTTGTTTTATTGATTATTTTCACTATTTTTTGTTTAAAAAATTTAGTGGCCTTGATTTTTTTTATATGGAGGTTTGCTTACACGTGTATAACTCTCTGTATAGGCTGCCCTTCTTTCCTCGTTATTCACCTGTGTCAAATTGGAAATGGTTAGTTTCATTGTAACTCCAACTTTCACCCATTCTCGTATTTACTCCATTTACTCCAATTCCACTGAAATTTTGTTGTCCTTTACTTTTAGATTAATATATCTTGAATCATGGATTACAGATAAATTTTTTGTTGAAGTTTGAAGGTAATTTATCAAGAAAAGTATAAACGGTAGTATCTGAAATTAGATTAACCAATAAATTATAATTATTTTTATATTTTTATTTTTAATTTTCTTTTTAATGCTCAATTCATTCGATATAATCGGGATATCTCCTTGTGATTTCTTCTCCTTGTTATTTGGAGTAAAATATGAGAAATCAACTATTTTTTCACCTTGTTTTTCTGATTAATACGTAATACCTATTGTGATGGGTATGTAGTGTTTGAGGGTGATTTCGGGTGTATTGGAATAAATCTGGATATTTGTGCCTCCGCTTACGCTTTGCACGTCTACTTTGCGCTGCAAATGCTGGAAACGATATCCCGCGCTGAAGTGCAGGGCAAAGTTTTTGCCGGGTTTTACATATCGTCCGCCAAATAAAATTTCCATAAACGCCCCTTTGGACGACGTTTTCTTGTAGTATTTCAAATAGTAGGAATCAACATAAAGAGATGCGCCAAGACGTTGCGCAGCAAACATGCGAAAACTGCCGTTCAAAAAATACTCCCGGGATTCGGCAAAAAACGGGAATGTAAAAAAATAGTAACTGGTACCATTAGTACCATTAGGCCGGAAATCGAATCCCGTGCCTGCCCCGATAAACAAATTGGGATTAATCAATGCTCCATGCACCGTTCTGAAAAGCATGCCGGGTTTGTCGGTTTGGAGTGTTGTTTTTTTTGATGTTCCGGGCAGTTTTTGTATCATCATACCGGATACATTTATGTTCGCTCCCACTTCATTTATGGTAGAATACCGGGTCGTTTTTATGTTTTTTATGGAATCTAAATCCAACACGATATCATCCTGGGCAAAAACCGACTTAAAAAATCCCGACAGCATTAATATCAATAAGAAGAAAATGCGCATGATGAATGAAGTTTATCCGTAAAATTAGTAAGAATCACTTGGATTCTGTTTGCTTTAGGATTAATTTTAAAAGCGTATAATGACATCTTGATTATATGCTGACGGTTTTTCGTGCATCATTTGGCATAACAATTAGATAATCAGAATAAATTTAACCCGTTTTTTAAGTTTTAAACAAAAAAAACGTATCTTCGCCTCCCGATTTGTGGAAAACTGCATGTCGGTTTATTAATCTTTTAGAAATCATCCATAATGAAAAGAACATACCAACCGTCGGTAAGAAAGAAGAAAAACAAACACGGTTTTCGCGAGCGTATGAAAACAAAAGGTGGTCGTGCTGTATTGAGTGCCCGCAGAGCTAAAGGCAGAAAAAAATTGTCTGTATCTGACGAAAAACACACTAAATAATAGCTGAACATACTTCAAACATACGGTTCACTTTCACCGCTACTGAACGCCTGAAAAGCAAAAAAGAAATTGATTTGCTCTTTGGGCAAAAGTTATTTATACAAAATTCATCTTTTCGCATTTATTATCTTACAGAAAAAACAGCAACCCAAAATTTGCTGAAATTTGCATTTTCTGTTTCTAAAAAATCATTTCCACACGCCACAGACCGCAACCGCATCAAAAGACAAATGCGCGAAGCGGTAAGAAAGCATAAACATGAATGGAAAGAAAAATTAGCCGACAAAGGGCTGTCTTGCAATTTTCTGATTGTGAGCAGATTTCAACAAAAACCCGAATTCAAAACGGTAGAAAAGGGCATTTCGAGCTTGTTTAATAAGCTTACTGATGCTGTGTAGTTTTAAATATATCAGCAGTCAGAGTTGTTCACTCTGGCCCGTATATCTTTCAATGAATGATTGACTAAAAGTTGTCCGTCACGGAATATTTCAATAAGCTCTCCTTGTTTTTCTTCAGACCAGCTTACATTATCAATCAACTGATACTGCCCCTTATCCTTTACAATCTTCAAGAGTCCCTTGGCCGAATTTTTAGTGCCATCATCGGTTGCCGGACTTTTGAAAATAGCTCTGCCTTCGCCATTTACTTCGCCATAGGTGGCTTTCATAGCAAATCCAAAAGTATCACGCGTGTTGTACTGATAAGTATATGAGCCAATGCCCAATACGACATTAGTAGATGCAAACCCATTTTGTTTTAAGCGTTCACAAATAGTTGCGGCACGTTCCAGGTTAATACTGTCGCCATAAATGGCACCAATATGCGGGTCGAGTTCCTTATAGCCTTTTGCGTTTTCTTTACCTCCGAATACCTCCCACAAAAGTTGTACAACTCCTTTTCTTTCTTCAACGGTTTTGCCGGATGGATTACCACAAATAATGTCTGCCGGATCGCCGCTGTCGGGTCTTATTACCACTTTGCCTTCACGCGATAAAATCTCATTTTTTAAACGAGGCAAATAATCCGTCAGGACTTTCCATAAATCCCAGGTATCCG
>CAYVGM010000319.1:0-2805 GCA_964451125.1 uncultured Chitinophagales bacterium | reverse complement strand
TTTGGTTTGGCACAGCGTTTGGGTATTCCTAAAACTCAAGCTGCAGAGTTGATTGAAAATTATTTTGTCACTTATCCCAATATTAAAGCATACATGGACAATACCATAAAATTTGCCCGTGAACATGGTTTTGTAGAAACTTTATTGGGCAGAAGGCGCTATATCCGGGATATCAATGCCGGTAATTTTACCGTAAGAGGCTTTGCTGAGCGAAATGCAATTAATGCTCCCATTCAGGGATCTGCTGCCGATATGATAAAAATAGCCATGATAAACATACACAAGCAACTTGCAGGGCATAAAATGCAATCTAAATTACTGTTGCAAGTACACGACGAATTGCTGTTTGATGTGTATAAACCTGAAAAGGAAGAATTACAAAAAATGGTAGAAACAGAAATGCAAAATGCATTACCTTTGTTAGTTCCCGTAGAAGTTTCTTCGGGATTTGGAAACAACTGGCTGGAAGCACACTAACCCTAAAAATAAGCGTATGAAGAAAACATTGTTTTTGATTTTGTTGATTATCCCGTTTTTAGGCTCTGCCAAGAAAAAATGGGATGCCGTTTATATCAATAAACTGATAGCTACTGGAGAAATTGATAAAGTAATTGATTTCTACAAAACCAGATATTTCAGCGATAGCCGCGACCCGCAAGATGCGTTTCGCATTGCCGATTTGTATGTAAAAAAGAAAGATTATAAATCTGCTCTGGAATGGTATGAAAAAGAAAAGCAACTCCTGAAATCAAACAAAACCAATTTTCTCAATTATGCCAACACCTACAGGCTGAACGGTAATTATAAAGAAGCACTGGATGCCTATACCATGTACGCCGCAGAAACGGGTGATGCATCCAAAGTAATGGATTATGCTTATTTATGTGATAAGCTGATAAGGGCATCTGCCATGCAAAACTTATACAGAGTAGAAAACTATCCTTACAATACATCTGCTGACGAAACCAATGTAACTACCTTGCGCAATAATCTTATTTACACCCAGGAATCAGGTAATGGGAAAGATAAATCTTATCAGCTCAAACAAGCCATTAGGGAGTACGATTATTTTCTGGAGCCGGTAGCTGTTATTACCAAAGAAATACCTTATAAAAATATTGACAAAGTCAGTTATTCTAAAGATGGTAATCTGGTTGCTTTTTCCGTGTCTGACCGAAATGAAAAGAATAAGTTAAATCCGGTTGTGCAGCAAATTTATCTGGCTGAAAATCTGGGTGGTAATTTCCTGAATATAAAACCATTTCCTTTTAATGTGCCGGGATATAATCTCACAGAACCCGCATTCAACAGCGATGGTACCGTACTCTATTTTTCTTCAAACCAGACAGGTGGTTATGGTGGATATGATATCTGGAAATCTGTATTGCAAAATGGCAACTGGACAAAGCCTGTGAATTTAGGCAAATTGATTAACTCTAAATTCAACGAAAATGCACCCTACCTCATTCAGGATAAACAGGAAAATAAGCTTTACTTTTCATCCGACCGTGAAAATGGTTTTGGCGGTTGGGATATTTATACGGCTAAAATGATAGATGATGTTTGGCAGGATGTACAATTATTGCCTTATCCGATAAATACCAATAAAGATGAAAACAGCATGGTATATGCCACAGATACCAAGACGGGATATGTATCTTCTACACGTGATGGCGGCAAGGGCGGCTATGATATTTATCGCATATTACCTTTTCATCTGAAAATGAATGTACACCTTGCAGACGAAAACGGAAATAAATTGGATTATGCACTGGTGCAATTATCAGACGGGAATACCAAATTAGATGAAGGAGTGAGCAACGAACACGGAACAGCTGATTTTGAGGTGGCAAAAGATTTTTTATATGCCATTAAAGCAACTAAAGACGGGTATGCTCCGGCTACTGCAAAAACGGATACAAAAGGTTTTGTAAACGGCGATTCAGTTGAGCTTAATCTTGTATTGAAAAAAATAGCGGCAAATGCGAACAGTACATCTACTTTTTCTTCTTCGGAGTATGTTACTTTTATAGGAAGAATTATTGACGGTGCTACCAATAAACCCGCCACACTAGCAAAAATGCGCATGATTAACTTAAACTCAAGCCGGATTCGGGAAGTTGATATTGATGAAAATGGTGTTTATCAGCTAAAATTATTTTTAAACAACAATTATAAAATTATTATTGAGAATGGCAGTTATAAGATCAATGACGAGCTGACGACCTATGGGCTGGAAGAGGGACAGATTAAAACAAAAGACTATTTGTTAAATGGGAATAAATTCAAACTGACTAATAATCGCGTGTTTAATGCAACAACGATTCCGGCTGAATTAAATGCTTTGATTAGCAAAGAAAACAAACCATCGGTTCAGAAAGTAATTACCTCTACATCTGGTACAAGCACTGTAAGCAGTCCGGTAACTCCGGTTCTGTCTGCAACTTCGCAAAATGGTAATTTTTACAAAATCAATCTGGGAAGCTATGCACAAGATAATGTAGCTTTTGACGATTTGGCAGCGTTGGGTTCGATACAGAAAACAAATTCTTATAATCAGTATGTTTACCGACTCGGTGATTTCAGTACACTGGATGATGCAAAACTGGCTTTGGAGTTTGCTCAGAACAAAGGATATTTTGTGGCATTCATTTTGCAGTATGATAATGGAAAAATCACTAATATTATAAAATAATTTAATCTCATGAAAAAAATTTTATTGTCTTGTCTGATTCTGGCAGGAACTTTTGCCCTGAAGGCGCAGTCTAATATTGCCGTAAACGAAATTCGCCAGTATATGAGCAA
>CAYVGM010000318.1:0-2805 GCA_964451125.1 uncultured Chitinophagales bacterium | reverse complement strand
ACCATATTGAACAACTCGTTTAGCTCGGGCTTAATTAAAGATGGCGAAAGTATCATTTCGTCAATGTCTTCAATTAAAGTATCGTCTAGTATAGCCGTCAAATCCAATGTTTCGGATGCTAAAATATACGGGTTTAATTGCTCTGCACTTGTATTTGGCGAAACAACCGGAAACCATTTGCGAATATCCGTAACATCAATCCATATAGACAAATCATTTATCATGGCTGTATAGGTTGTGTTTTATTAGGAATACCAAACTCTGATATAGTCCAATCAATACTGTTGCCATATAGTTCTTTAAATGCATCGGCTATCATTCGCTGAATAGGATTAACCGCATCACGAAGAATTGTTTTAGCTTGTTCAATAGCATCTTGATTACCTAATACCGCAGCTTCGCTATAACCTAGTAAAACGGGGTGAACATCCCAAAGCCTACATACGGCACGTTCGATTACGTCACGCTTACTATTTGATGCTTCAAGAATTGGCTTAGGGTCATTACCTGTAAATACTGGTACTTGCTCTTTTGTTTCAACAAAGTTTGTCATTACGGCAAACCTCGAAGTTAGCCCATCATTATTTTTCTTCAATCCGGTAAACTGTACCATTGATTCTTCAATCCTATCACGGTCACTTTGGTTAGTATCGTCTTTATCCTCCGATACACCTATAAAAGTCATAGTGCCTCCAAATACAAAACCGTTCAAAACAGATTCATAATCCATCTTAGATATTTCACTAGATGTTTTTAAGTCTTCAAACGAAGCTAAAAAGTCTGGTATTGGGTAAATAGCTGAATCAAATTCATTCCCATCGTACACATAGTAAATTTCACCACGGCTATCAAATTGCGTTTTGTTGATTTCCATATCGCTAAAACTAGCAATAGTACCTTTGAAAGACTGTAATTTAACCCATGCGTTTTTATCGTATTTTCCAGAACCGATTGTATCATTGTAATAAAAGCAATCATCACTACGCCTTACCTTATGGAATGGCATAACTTTTATTCGCCCTACTGTTCCATTCCCAAGTCTTGAAACGTGAATCGCAACACCGCTAAAATAACCAAATGATAAAGCAATTTTGCTGAGTATCTTATCGGCTGTTTCTTTTTCGTTTACCTTAAATGTAGATGCTTGTGGCGTAATGAATCCATCGGCTTGTATGTAGTCAGCGTATTTTTTCAATGCTTTTTTTGCCGTTCCGCTATTGTTAATAGCTTGGATTATATCTAATGGGAGGTTGTCATTGTAGCCGTATTTATAGTAACCGGTGTTTTTATCGATAAATGTAGTCGGCAAAATGTTCCTAAAGAACACTTTTGAATGTGATTTGCCTAACTTTTTTGTCATTGTATATGCTTATAATCTACTTCGATTTCCTTAATAGTACTAAATCCTTTCGGGTGAACTACTAATTTCTTAGCAGGTTTAAGACAAAGGTATGTTTTTTGGTAGTCAATTAGTATTGCATCGGCTATTTTGTTAGCCCTACTAAACATATTAATTAGCGCATCGTATGCTCTTTGATGTACTACATAAGCAAATGCCCCCCATGTCATATTTTGTTGTGTGAAATGCTCATCGAAGTAAGACGGTCTACGCCCGAACGAACCACCTAAATAAAGTATATGCCAATCCTCCGGCATAACAGAAAGGTAGTATTTAAAATCCTTTTCAAAAGAATCAGTAAATAAAACATCGTCTTCAAAAATAGCAATGCAAGGGAGTTTATTTTCCCTTGCATACATTAAAGCCTTTAAATGCGATTGAATACAAGCGTACTCGTTATTGGTTACGCCTTTTATTGGTGAAGTTACATCTTTCCCATCTACTGCTTCTAATCTTTGGATTTTGCTGGTCTTCCTTTCTTTTTCGGTGGCGTTACTTCCAAAACAGTTTCCCGTTTGTTTGGTTGCGCTGTCAATAAATCTTTTTCTGCGGTCGGCACTTCGTTCAAGGTTGATAAAGACTCCGGCAATGGGCGTGTTGACTGGCTTATACTTTTTTTTTCACCGCTAGTAAGCACGAAGCAATGCTCTAGTGCATTTTTGTGAGCAAGTGCAACTAACTCATCTGTGATATTGTCGTTGGTAATTGTTACCAAGTTGCGTGTTTCTGTTCTAAATGTGACTTTCGTTAAGTCTTTTCTAAGTTTGTACTTTGAAATTTTTAAATCCATATAATTGTTTAGATGTTTACCAGTATTCTTTTCACTCCAAAGATAGTATCTTCTTTCAATATATTATAACGTAGCGAATTTAACCCGCTATTTCGCCATGTTTTCTCCGTTGATGTACATAGTTGTTTATTCACTTCGTATTGACGTGTTAATGTTTGCTTAGCGTGTCTTTGCGAATAGTATTTGAACGGCTTAAATTGTACATCTAAACCGGCTAATTTAGTACGATTGTATAAGTCATCGTCTTCACCTCCCCATCCCCAATAATCGTTACTAGAGCCGTTGCACTTTAAATATGCTTCTTCGGTGAACATAGTAACACCACCGAAACAAGTTGCATAAATTTCTTTGTAATTGAACTGTTCACATAGCCCAGATAAGTGTATGGCATCTTTAAACTCGGTTCTGTAAATACTTTGGTCGTGTGCGATTAAATCCACATCGTGAAAGCAAACTACCTTTGCGGTTGTTTCGTTAAATCCAACGTTTAATAGTTTTGCTCTGTTGAATAATTTATTTCCGTACTGCTCAACAACTACAATATCGAAATGCTTGTAAACTTGCACGAACTTTTTAAGGTGTTCTGCTCGGTCACGGTATGGAATGATTATTTGCA
>CAYVGM010000317.1:0-2813 GCA_964451125.1 uncultured Chitinophagales bacterium | reverse complement strand
TTTACCACAAAATTGAGCAAGAGGTTTAAATTGGAAGGACTATCTGTATCAACAAAAAAAGTTTCTCTGTTTGTACATGACGCCACGCTGTTTATGACGGATTATTATTGGGTATGGAAAATAGTAGAAGGTGGAAATGCGCTAAAAGTGGAGAAACCCGGAAACCATTTGAAAATTTTCGATGAGCATTTCAATAAATTGCAGGCATTTAAAAAAGAATTTAGTCGCTATCGCAAATATTATTCTGTTGTAACTCGTTTGGATAAACTTTCTACTGATTATGATGATTTATTTATTAACGGACTTACGCTAAGCAGTGAGAAGTTTTACAAAATGGGAGATTACGAAAACGAAGAAATCGGCACAAAACACGTAAATCTCATTTTAAAACGGATAGATGCAAAAATGCTTGGAGTAATCAATTTAATAAAAGAAGAATTTCAACTTAGCCTGTCTGATGCCAGAAATATAGCAGAAAATACGCCCGCTGTGTTAATGGAAAATATTAGTGAATCAAAAGCATTAGCCATAAAATATAAACTGGAAGAAACAGGTGCTGTCTGTTATACAGAAACTACACAATTTGTTACAAAAGACGGCAGTACCATCAACCTAAAAGATGGTGTATTGATATTTACCAGCAGTAATAAATCAATTCCTCAATTTTTTGTTCCTTTTATACTCAACCAGAAACTGGCATTTGCTACTAAATACGAGTTTGCGGGCAATCCCTATTTCTTACCCTCTGATGCCAAGCTTACACAAATTGAAGCGTATGATTTTTTTCAAAAATATGTAGTTAAATTTATAGAAGAGATTTTCAGTTATGCATCTTAAACTCATTCGCTCACCCCAAAACAAATATCCTCTCAAGGGTATTTTGATTAAAGGCAACTCGCCTGCAGAATGGCTGTGCGAAATGGAAGCAATGCAAATTAAACCGGAATATTGCGATGCCTACGCATTGCCAAATAAAGACAACCGGGGCTTATTTGCATGTTTACTTGTTTTTAAAAAAGAAATGACTATTGCAGATATTCGGAAAAATGCCAGAGTGCAATCCAAGGCTGATAAAATTTTCATTCCTGAATATACCGACATTTACCCCGAACTGACTACCTACGACTTGCAAAAGGAGTTCGCCGTATTTCCTTATTTTTTTCATCCCGAAACAGGATTAACAGAACTGAATGAAACGATAAATTGGCTTTATTGTTTATCTGCACCAACACTTCATGATGCGGAGATTTTAATTCCGGAAGACAGCCATCCAGTTCCGCATAAAATTACGGCATATAAAGCGGTGATTAATCCAGAGTCATGGATGTCAGCAATTACTGATGCGCAATCGGAGGAAGAGTGGTATAAGAAGCTTCCGTTTAATATGAAAAAATTGCTGGAAGGCAATCAAAAAGAGATGGAAAGATATATGGCTTATCTGAGTAAAAACCCGGAAATGGCACTTAAACATGCGATACCGCTTGATATTATGGGCACCTCCAGGGGAAAACAAATGGCTAAGTTTATCTTTAAAGACGATACTTGGTTCAACAGATTATTGGATAAACTGTTTACTGTAAAAACAAATAGCAAAGCTTCTAAGACAGCAAACAACCGGAACACAAAAGAACCGGGTAATTATAAGTGGATGCCATTTTTTATTATTCTTTTGGTTGTCGTAGCTTTTGCCATTGCTATGATGCGTTCTTGCAATGTGTCACCTGCAGCCTTAAATCCACCGGTTGTAATTACTGAAGTTGCTATACTTAAATATGCATTGATGCTCACCGGGGTGTTTGCATTGGTCATTTTGTTTGTGTATGTTTTTTCAGCTATAAAAGAAAGGTCAACAATACCAAACAGCAATTCACCTAAAACGGGAACTGCAACTATTCCAAATATCATCAACTGGGATCAACTCGATTTAAAAGACAAAAAAGAAAAAACAAGTTTCTCCTTTGCACCTGAACTGTCATTGCTATCCCGAATTATCCTTATCTTCGTCCTCTGTGTATCCTTATCCTATTTATTTCTGCCACTTTCCGTATATGCAGGCTGGACAAATTGGTTTACGTTGTTTGCAATGGGCACGATGTTGTATTGTACTTACAAATTACTCAAAACAGATGATACCTTACTTACTTCTGACAGCAAGAAAGAAGAGGCCGATGAACATAAGGCTGCGGTATATAATCTATTAATTTACTTTTTGAAAGCAGCGGTTATACTTAGCTATTTATTTACAAAAGGATTTTTTCCATTCTTGGGCTCACTTATCGGTGGTATAGTCTTATTGCTGGCTACTACTTTCATAATTATTTTCTTGTTCAATAAAAAGACGGATGCGGATGGTGCAGGAAGCAATGGCGGTGTCGTAACCTTGCGCAATGATATTTTTGATAAAATAACTCAACAATATGAAAAGCTGGCACAAAACTATATTGACAAAAAAGACTTTTCAAGAGCGGCCTATATTTACTTAAAACTATTAAAAAGTCCTCAGCAGGCTGCTGATACTTTATATGATGGAAAACAGTACCTCAATGCAGCACATGTATATCAGCATATTTGTAAAAACAAGCGAAGAGCTGCCGAATCGTATGAAGCCGCTAAAGTATATACAGCGGCAATTGAAATTTATCAGGAATTGAATGAACCCGAAAAAATCGGCGATTTGTACATGCTCATGAAGAAAAAAGATCAAGCCTTACCGTATTATCAAAAAGTAATTACAGGTTATACGGCTAAAGATCAATATATTAAGGCCTCTCTGATTTACAGAAAAAAATTGCAAGATAATACCAATGCACAGC
>CAYVGM010000316.1:0-2830 GCA_964451125.1 uncultured Chitinophagales bacterium | reverse complement strand
AAACGCTTATCCCGAACTCAGGTTAATAACTATTAACCAATCACCAAGTATACGCATAACAGTTTTTATTGCCTCACGATTTATTTCCAAATGTGTAACCAACCGAATTTGATTTTTACCAAAGGCTGTGGCTAATATATTATGTTCTTTCAAATAGCCCAAAACTGATTCTACTGTTGTTTTTTCTGCATCTGTTTCAAAAATAACAATATTCGTCTCGGGTTGCAAAACGCCTTTTACCCAAGATAAATTGTTCAAACAATCTGCTAAAAGCTGTGCATGTTCATGGTCTTCTTTCAATCGTTCAATATGAAAGTCTAAGGCATACAAACAAGCTGCCGCCAAAAATCCGGTTTGACGCATACCACCTCCAAATGCCTTACGGATTCTGCGTGCTTTGCGAATATATGATTTTGACCCCACCAAAACACTACCTACCGGTGCGCCTAAGCCCTTTGAAAAACAGACAGAAATGGAATCACATTGTTCACCAACTTCCAGAGCGGAATAGCCTTTGGCAATAATTGCATTAAAAATACGTGCTCCGTCAATATGCGTTTTTAAGTTTTTATCCAGACAAACATTTCTGATGGCTTGCATATTTTCTAAGCTATAGCAACTTCCGCCTCCTTTATTATGCGTATTCTCTAAACATACCAAACTCGTTTTGGGCAGCCAGTCGAAGTCAGGTTGTATATTTTCCAGCACATCATCAGCTGTAAATATGCCTCTGTCGCCTTTTATCAATTTCACCGATACACCAGAATGAAAAGCAAAAGCAGCAGTTTCATAATAATAAATGTGGGCAGTATCACTTAAAATGATTTCGTCCATGGGTTGCGTGTGCGCCTTAATGGCAATTTGATTGGCCATTGTTCCACTCGGACAAAAAAGTGCATCTTCATGCCCAAATAATTCGGCACAACGCATTTGCAATAAATTGACCGTCGGATCTTCGCTAAAGACATCATCGCCCACTTGTGCTGCAAACATGGCTTGCAGCATGGATTGTGTCGGCTTTGTAACCGTATCACTGCGCAAATCTATCATTGCAATAAATTTTGAATAGCAGGCGGCAAGGTTTGAAAATTAGTCATCACCAGAATAATAATACCCATAGTAATTCCATACAAAGCACCCGAGATATGAGCTTCATGCCCAATATTGTCTATGCGTTGTTTTGCCATATAAAAAGAGTAAATCAAATAAAGAATAGCATAGGCTATTCCCGGAATGGGAATAAAATAAACATAAATGGTTTCTGTTGGGAAAACGGCAATAGCACAAAACAAGACAGCACTTACTGCACCGGATGCACCGAGTGCATTGTATCCGGGATTGTCGTTGTATTTAAAATAGGTGTACAACCCGCTTATAACTAATGCAGAAAGATAAAATAGAACATATAAAATACTGCCAAATCCGGGAAACACTTTGCTGAAAATATACTCCACATTTCTTCCGAAAAAAAACAGTGTTATCATATTAAAAATAAGATGCTGCATATCGGCATGAATGAACCCGCTGGAAATAAACCGAAACCATTGCTTATTGTGTCTGATGGCGTATGGATTAAAAATTAATTCTCCGGCAAAATGCGGGCTATTAAATGCTCTCCAACTGGCAATAACGGTGAGCGCAATAATTATATAGGTGAATATTGGTTGAAACATAAGATTTTGATTGTTGGTAAAAATAAAAAAATCATTCGTTATGATAAGGAAAGTTATGCAGTATAGTTTGAGCCCTGTAAAATTGTTCTAAGAATACCAGCCTGATTAATTGGTGAGAAAATGTCATTTTAGACAAAGCTATTTTATCATTAGCCCGCTGATAAAGTTTATCATCAAAACCATAAGCACTGCCAACATGAAATATGACGCGTTTCAGCGATTGGTTTTCACGTTTTTGAATATAGTCGGCAAACTGTACAGAGGTCAGCTCCTTCCCTTTTTCATCCAGTAAAATCAAAAAATCCGCAGGTTGTAATTTTTCCAGTATTTTATCGGCTTCCCGCAATTTGTTAACAGCAATATCTGTTGATTTGTTTTTTAATTCGGGGATAGTTACCGCCGTAAAATCTGTCATATTTCGCAGACGCTTGCAAAATTCATCACAACCTTCAGCCACAAAGGTCATTGTTGTTTTTCCTATCCACCAGATTTCTGTTTTCAATGCCATGCAAAACTATAAAATATTTTTTCTGTATAAAGATTAAATATGCAGAATTGAATTATTTTGCGTTGTTTTGTGTTATAATTTAAACCTATTCATGACGGCAGGCATTGTAATTTTGATTTTAGTATTGAGTGTTTTACTTTTTATAGCTGAAGTATTCCTGCTTCCTTCCGGTATTTTGGGAAAATTGGGATTTATCACAGCTATAGTCGGCTTATTTTTTGCCTATTATATTTTCGGATTTACTTACGGCTCTTTGTGTGTCATACTGACTGTTATAATTAATGGCGCACTTTTATATGTTGGGGCAAATAAGTTATCACAATCAAAATTAGCTATTCGAGAAACGATAGACGGAAAAGTAAATGTACAGGAAGATGCAATAGGATTAAAAGTAGGCGACTTGGGCAGTACAATTAGCAATTTGCGCCCTGAAGGCTATGCCTTGTTCCGTGATGACAAGATTATAGTATGGGCGTTTTCAGGATTTATTGAAGCAGATACCAAAATTGAAATAGCCCAGATACGCGATAATAAAATTTATGTAAAAACAGCAGGATAAAAGTTGTATATTAGTAGTGGGTAGTGAGTATTAAGTAGTGGGTAGTGAGTATTAAGTAGTGAGTAGTGAGTAGTGAGTAGTGAGTATTGA
>CAYVGM010000315.1:291-2831 GCA_964451125.1 uncultured Chitinophagales bacterium | reverse complement strand
CGACAGTGTGCCAAGATTTTCCAAAACAATAGAAGTTGCATTAAACCGCCTTTTTTTGGGAAATAATACCGTAAGTTTTGATACGCCAACACTTAGTTCGCTATCTATAAATCTTGTATCTGAAACAAACCATACTCCATATCAAAACCCATCATTTCATAGCGCAAGCACATATCAGGTAGGAATTATATTTCGTGACCAATATAAAAGAGTTATAGGGAATGTCTTTACTAACGACACAATGCGGTTTACTGTCCCAGATAGAGATTATCTTGACAGCACTTACTACTATTATATTGCGTGGGCATTATCAAATGCAAATGCAGTAAATGAGATACCATCAACGGCATACTACTATGAAATAGTCATTACAAAAAATCTCCGTACCCGATTCTTTGTTCAGGCAAAGTCGGGTAAAATGCAGTATGCAATCAAAGACCCGGATACTGGCGTTATATCTTATCAGGACACATATATAAGTTCGGCGTATGGATTGGCCTTTGATGCTTCATTGCTTAATGCGGAAGGTATGGGGTATGCTTTTGAAGCTGGTAGTAACGATATTTTAAAATTATGGCAAAGCGCAAGCGGAACTATTTACGAATTAGCAGTAATTGGACAGGACGGGAATTACATAATTTCCAAATTGCAGGATTTAGGAAGTTTTGCAACACAACCAAATATCATTTACGAAATATACACTCCATACAAAGAGCAGGTATCCGAGCCTTTCTATACCACCGGCACTACCGTTCAGGTTAATAACCCCGGAGATATTACCAGAACATACGGAAGCGTGTCGGGTAATATTTATGGAGATGTGTATAGGTTTGGAAGATTTTCTCCATCTGGCAGTTATAATGCAGAGAATATGTCACCAGCCGCTAAATATTGGAAGCAATGGAATACCAATACAGGCGAACCAAACTTTGTAATCAATTCAGAAGAAGTAGTAAAATATACCGCCGTACAATATAGCAACGTTATTATAGAAGGAAGCCAAACAAATGGACTAAGTACGTTTGATGCGTTGGATGAAAAAATACTTCCATTAGCACTTGGAACCCTTCAAAAATTACAGCAGACAAGTAAGGTTCAGGAACAGGGTAATGTGATGTTAGCGATAGGTGAAAGCGATACGGCAAGCCTTTATTTAGGAGAGGTTCAGTTGGTCGGAGCAGCACAAAACGCCTTTATTGCTTCCGCACCCAACGTTATAGGAACAATAAACGTGCTTAAAGGAAATTTCGGCACAGTTAATCCAGAAAGTGTTACGGAATACAGGGGACTTGTTTTTTGGTTAGATGCGCCAAATGGTAGAGTTATACAATACAGCACCAACGGGCTTTTCCCCATATCAAACTACAAGATGCAAAGGTTTTGGAAATTGTGGTGCGACCAATTCTTATCTATGACCGTTGCTGAAATTGAGACATTGGGTGGAAGGCCATTTGTATTTTCGGTTGTTGACCCATTCCATGATGAGTTGTTGTTCTCCATACCAAAGTTATCAAACGACCCGCCAAAAGGGTATCTACCTTATTTTAACAGCAATATAGATGCAGAACAGCAGGTGGTTTACCCATTTGATATATTAGATTTTCGGGGGAAAACCATTGTTTATGACATGAAGAACGACCGTTGGATAGGGGCTTATTCATTTAATCCCGAAGGTTTTTCATCCCTTCAAAACCAGCTATATTCATTTAAGGACGGTCAAATGTACCTGCATAACCAATATTCAAACCAATGTGAATTTTATGGGGTGCAGTATAAGCCAAAGGTTATGTTTGTTTCAAACTTTGCACCAAGCATACCTAAGTCGTATAATGCGGTGGCAGTAGAGGCAAATCAGCCACCAAGTTACCTATACTTATACAACGACTATCCCTACCAACAGATAAGTGATTTAGTGGACTATGAGTTTAGATCGTTGGAGGGGGTATGGAACGCAACATTCCTACGGAACATTATTCAGCCAACAGCAACGGGCAATGTGGTAACTGGTAGGCTGACAGCAGAAAGGATGAAAGGGGTTGCTATGTACTTTATGGCTGAATTTACCGTTTCCGGGGCAAATCCGGTAGAGTTGAAGTATTTCAATTTAGCCTTTACCATGAGCGAAGGCAATGTAAACGTCTAAAAGTGAATTAATTAAAATTAGATATTTTTGATAAGCACAAGTAGGTTACATATCAGGCCGTTGAATTATCAGGAATTATTGTGCCGGGTTCATAGTGGCGTAGGTCATGCAAAAACAGAAGAAGAAAAGAGTAACATACTGGAATATAGTGTTAAACCAATGAAGGATGCCGAAAGAAAAGACCAAAAATTTTATACCATTTGGGTAGCCGAACATAACGGCGAAGAAGTGTTAGAGTGTGGCTTTATATGTCCGCCAACGGTACATCAAGTGGTTGAACTTTTCTGTTATGTAAGACCTGAATTTCAAAAACAAGGATACGGCACAGAGGCAATAAAGGGATTAACAAGGTTTTCGGAAGGATTTGATATAAAGTACGTTTGTGCAAGTGTTGATA
>CAYVGM010000315.1:0-281 GCA_964451125.1 uncultured Chitinophagales bacterium | reverse complement strand
AAAAATGATGTTAAAGAGTGGATTTTATTACTTAGCAGATACACCACAAGGGATGATGGTTTTTAACAAACAAATAAAATATTAAGCTATGGCAGGTCAAATATCACAAGCTGGTATTCAGGGAGGTTTAGGAACCGTTGGAACCATATTCGGCATTGTGGCAGGCATGAAGTGGGATAAGGAAATGTCTAAATTAAAAGAGAAAGACCCAAGATATACATCTTCTCCATACGCTGCAAAAACACTTGCCCTTGCAGAAACACTTTTAAATTCAAGGATGC
>CAYVGM010000314.1:0-2832 GCA_964451125.1 uncultured Chitinophagales bacterium | reverse complement strand
CTCACTCCAACAACATTCAGAAGAAAATATTTTACTACGGCTACCGATGTGAGCTCGCCTGCCAATACAACAATTATAAGCAATAAACAACAGGAAATAAAAAGTTCAAAAGCACAAAACAATGTTGGTATTACGGTTGACAGTTTACTATCTGAAACCTTCATCTACACTTTCGAATCAGATTTTAATAACACATTGAAATCAAAAGAGCAAAAAAATACTGACACCGTACTCTCTCCAACATTAAGCGATACAACTGTCACTTTTGGCAATACAGAGGAAGAAGCTCCTCCTCCATTTATACCGCCAAGCATGCTTAATGTAGAGCGTACTACCGGAAAGAAAATCCGCATTTTGTCTTATCGTGCCAGATTCAGCTCTGATTATGTAATTACTCAAATTGACAACAGCATACTCACTTCCAATTACCAGAGCTATAATGCTAATTTGGGCGGATATGCTTTCCCCAATTTAAGTGGTATGATAGCATTCGGTACTTCAGATCTGATGGAAGACCATAAAATTATCGGAGGATTCAGGTTTCCTTTTGATTTTAAAGGATTAGAAACGTTTGTCAAATATATCAATTTAAAACACAGATTAGATCACAGCATTCTGTATTACAGAAAATCGGACAGAACCTATTTTAAAATAAACAATCCCTATACGCCGGATGCAACATACACAGGAAAAACGCGAATGAATTTCTTTGAATACACCATGAGTTATCCTTTCGACATTACTAAGAGTCTGAAGGCGGCTTTCTCTTACCGAAACGAACGTCTGGATGTTTCCTATTCCGACCCGATTACATTAGTGGTGGATGACATCAAAGAAAACTGGATTTCTTCACGAGTAGAATTTGTACATGACAATTCCAAAGAAATACAAACCAATATTTATAACGGCTATCGTTACAAAGTTTTTGGAGAGTATTTTTATAATGCCAATGAAAAGAAATCGCACTTATTTAATCTTGGATTTGATGTTCGCCATTACCAAAAAATATTCAGAAATCTGATTTGGGCGAATCGACTTGCAGGAGCTACTTCATTCGGCAATAAAAAAATATTGTATTATTTAGGAGGTGTAGATTCGTGGCTGAACCCGAAATATGACTATAATATTCCGGTGAGCAGCACACAAAACTATGGTTTGCAAGCCTTTGCTACTAACCTTAGAGGGCTACCGCAGAACATCAGAAATGGAAACAATTATTTGTTGCTGAATTCTGAGTTGCGTTTTCCGGTAATTTCATTTTTTGCCAAAAAACCATTGAAATCTTCTTTCTTGCAAGACTTCCAGTTAGTAGGATTTTTTGATGCCGGAATTGCCTATACACTTCTCAACCCATTTGACAGAAATAATTCAATCAGTAAAGAAGTTGTTTCTGAAGATCCATTAGTAATCTCTGTGAACTATTATCGCAATCCATTTGTATTTGGATGCGGTGGTGGCATGCGCACAAATATTTTAGGTTATTTCTTGCGTATTGATGCCGGCTGGGGATATGACGGGTCAAAATTATCCCAGAAACCAATCTGGCATATTTCACTTAGCAAAGACTTTTAGAAGGTTTAATAGTTAAATAGTTTAGTAGTTTAATAGTCATTAGTTAATTGGTTTATTAGTTTAAATGATTTTTAGTTTTTTAAAGGATTTAGGGTTTTCTTGTTTGGTTTGATGATTGTGTACAACCATCTTAATTGTGGATAGCTTGAATTGATTTTTTCTTATTGTCAAATTACCTTTGCGAAAAAAACTATGGCACTTTCCGGCACGCATTTTACATTTCCCAATCAAACATCTTTTTATAAAGGTAAAGTTCGCGATGTATATACTATTGCCAATGAAACTTTAGTAATGGTGGCCTCCGACCGCATTTCTGCATTTGATGTTGTTTTACCTCGCCCAATCCCATATAAAGGACAAGTCCTCAATCAGATTGCAGCAAAATTTCTGGATGCTACCAAAGACATATTACCTAATTGGGTGAGTGCAGTTCCCGATCCAAATGTTACGGTGGGACAAAAATGCGAACCCTATAAAGTGGAAATGGTGATTCGTGGCTACCTGACAGGTTCGGCATGGCGTGCGTATAAAAATGGCAGTCGTGTGCTTTGCGGAGTTACTTTGCCGGATGGACTGAAAGAAAACCAACGATTTGAAAAGCCTATCATCACACCAACTACTAAAGCAGAAGTAGGACATGACGAAGACATTTCAAAAGAAGAAATAATTGCACAAGGTATTGTATCAAAAGAGGAGTACGAACAATTAGAAGTCTATACACAACAATTGTTTCAGAGAGGCACAGAAATTGCAAAAGAAAGAGGTTTGATTTTGGTAGATACGAAATATGAATTCGGAAAGATTGGAGATACCATTTACTTGATGGATGAAATTCATACACCGGACTCTTCCCGCTATTTTTATATTGACGGGTACGAACAAGCTTATGAAGCCGGAACAACTCCTAAACAATTATCGAAAGAATTTGTACGGGAATGGCTCATTGCCAATAATTTTATGGGAAAAGAAGGTCAAACAGTTCCTGAAATGACTGACGAAATCGTACAATCTATTTCTGAAAGATATATCGAACTCTATGAAATCATTACCGGAGAAAAGTTTATCAAAAGTGATGATGCTGATATTTTAAACAGAATAGAAACGAACATAAATTCGTATTTGAATGCGCATTAAAATAAACTACTAACCTGAATTCTGGATAAGCGTTTCCATTAAAAAATAGTTGATTTTTTATATAGAACCGTCTCCTTTTAATTCCTCCACCTTGTTAAAGTGGAGGAAAAAATGAGAAATCAACTA
>CAYVGM010000313.1:0-2834 GCA_964451125.1 uncultured Chitinophagales bacterium | reverse complement strand
CCAAATCCAATGCCGGATGTAGGCGGCATACCGTACTCCAAGGCTCTCAAGAAATCATAATCAATATACATGGCCTCGTGGTCGCCACGTTCCATCAGTTTTACTTGTTCTTCAAAACGCTCGCGCTGGTCTATCGGGTCGTTCAACTCCGAATAAGCATTCGCCATTTCTTTGCCGTTTATCATCAATTCGAAGCGCTCTACCAAACCTTCCTTACTGCGGTGTTTTTTCGTCAGTGGCGACATCTCCACCGGATAATCGGTGATAAAAGTAGGTTGTATATAATTGTGTTCGCAACGCTCGCCAAAAATGGCATCTATCAGTTTGCCTTTGCCCATGGTATTATCCACTTCAATATTCAATTGCTTGCACACATCTCGCAAGGCTGTTTCATCCATACCATTTACATCAAATCCGGTGTAGGTTTTTATCGCATCATAAATAGAAATGCGCTTGTAAGGAGCTTTGAAATTAATCATGTTATCGCCCACTTCCACAAACGTCGTACCGTGTACATCCATAGCCATCTTTTCTAATAACTGCTCTGTGGTTTCCATCATCCAGAAATAATCTTTGTATGCCACATAAAATTCCAATACGGTAAACTCAGGGTTGTGTGTTCTGTCCATGCCTTCATTTCTAAAGTTTCGGCTGAACTCATACACCCAGTCGAAGCCGCCAACTAATAATCTTTTTAAATATAATTCGTTGGCAATACGCAAATACAAGGGAATATCCAGGGCATTGTGGTGCGTTTTGAACGGACGGGCTGCCGCACCTCCAGGAATACTTTGTAATACGGGAGTATCCACTTCCAGCGCACCTTTTTCATTCAAAAATTCACGAATGGAATTCATCATCTTCGTGCGTTTTAAGAAAGTATCTTTCACTTGCGGGTTCACAATTAAATCTACATAACGCATACGATAACGCAGTTCAGGGTCGGTAAAGGCATCATGTGTATTTCCCTCGCTGTCCACTTTTACCACAGGCAGCGGATGCAATGATTTTGCCAGCAAAACCAATTCGGTAGCATGTACCGAAATTTCACCTACTTTGGTTTTAAACGCATAGCCTTTAATACCGATAAAATCTCCTAAATCCAAAAGTTTAGAAAAAACAAGATCATACATCGTCTTATCATCGCCCGGACAAATATCATCTCTGCGGATATAGATTTGGATTCTTCCTTGACTATCTTGTAGTTCGGCAAAAGTGGCTTTGCCGGCAGGACGTGTAGCCATTAATCTACCTGCAATGCATACATCCTGAAAATTAAGACGGTTTTTAGTACCATCTTCTAAAATTTCTTCTTTGTAGTTTTCTTTAATTTCGGTGGAATAAGCATTTACCGGGTACAATGCTGCCGGGTAAGGATTGATACCCAATTCTTTAATTTTTTCAAGTTTTTCTCTGCGTATAATTTCCTGTTCGCTCAACTGTTGCATATCAAAATTTTTGAAGTGCAAAAATACGATTTTTTGATGATACGAAAAAAACGGGCTTACTTCACCACCTCAATTTGTTTTTCCTTATTGGCTATGATTTGTGGTATGCCTTTAAATTCTCCGACCTGCCCTTTTACACAAATCGTTTTGCCTTTCAGGAAATCTTCAGGCTTGTACGAAAAATTGTTTCTGTCATTGCCATATATAATTACTGTAAATACCTGATCGGGAAATTTCTTGTCTAAGTTGATATACGTGGGGTTGCTTTTCCCATTTTCTATATATTTCGTGCTCACTACTTTGCCACATACACAGGTTTCTTTGCCGATATAATCTTTTGCTTGCAGCGTGTTTATTTTCTTTTTGCCAAAATCTTGCGGTACAAATACCGATGCCGATAAGTTTTTGAAGTAATTTTTATCCCAGTCTAAAATCGAGTTTTGTTTTTCTATACTGTCCTCAATAGCATCAGGCAGTTTCGGAAAAAAATCTATTCCTGTCAGTAGTTCAATACTATCAATAGAAACCGCATGTTTGTCTAATTCATACGGCACATCTTTATTCGGGTAAATAAACGCGATGGCTTTATATTTTGGAGGATAATAATCCAACACTATTTTGAAAAAATATTCAGGAATAGATACTTGCTTTGAACCTTGTTGTATTTTTGACAAATTAGCGGTCAATACAGGCCCGGTTACAACAATCAATTCATTGTAGTCAATCGCCCACTCGCGTATCGTCATTTCCAGCTTGTTCCATGCATTTTGATTCAGTCCATGATTTTGTGGTGAGATATTGGTGTAATAATAAGATTCGCTCAATGCTTTTTTATTCCATTTAAAATCTGCGGATGCTGCCATGTGTCCTCTGTCATAACCACTGTTCCAGTAATCGGTGGAGTCGGGTTGGTCTTGTTTTAAAAGCGGGTCGTGTCTAAAATCATTAGTACGCGTCTGGTTGCCATAAAGGATATCTTTAGGAATTACATGCACTACATAATTGGGTTGCTGATGTTCGCTATTCCAGGATGTAAAAAATGCAGCATGCTTTATCAGCGTTTCACCCTTGATGGGTGCTGCAATCCCTGCAGAATCCAGCATCCTGAAGATATGTTTGAGCTTGTTGTTCTCTAAATTTTTATACAAAGCATAACTGACAGAGTCTGATGTGTTTTGTGCAATCCCAAAAGTTATCCGAATCGTGCATGCCAGTAAGATAAAAACCCGTTTCATAAGATAAAAATAGATAGAATAATTTAATTTTTCAATGAATGTATTTAATAACCTGAGTTCGGGATAAGCATTTTGATTTAAAATTAGTTGATTTTATTATCAACCTGAGTTCGGGATAAGCGTTTCAATTATAAAATAGTTGATTTTTTAT
>CAYVGM010000312.1:0-2871 GCA_964451125.1 uncultured Chitinophagales bacterium | reverse complement strand
TGGCAGACAGTCCGCATTCCATCATCTTAGAGCAAGTAGAAAACGGCGTTGCCATCCGTATGGCAGTGATGTATTTGCTGGTAAACAAACATCAGGTTAATTAGTACATTCATAATTCATATAATTTTTATATTTCTACTTAAAGAAATTTGATTCATCAGTTGGACTTATTTTAGTATATTTGAGTGGGTTAATTTTATAGAATTGAAACCTGACCAAAAGCAATATACTGCCAGTAAATGAAGTATCAAAATATAAGAGAAGAGGAGTTAAAGAACAAAGTAGCACAAGACTATTTTTGGATATATGACTGTTCCAAGATAATTGGAAACGTAGATTTCTGTGTTTGTATGCACCAAAGCCAAAAAGAGCTTTTTGAGCTCGATTCGCTTCTTTGGGCAGAAGCAAAAAAAGGCTCTTCTGATATTTACAATTCTATTGTTCAGTTAATTCTGACCATTGGTAAAGCAAGGACTTTTGACAAATTTCTTCCACCAGCAATGTTGGGGGCATTTGACGGAGAAAAAATTGCATTTATACCCTATAATGACATCCATGAAGTTTTTTACATAAATGACTTCAATTGGAATGTAACACCTTCAAATTACTCAACAAAAGAGTTCAAACTCATTCACGAAAAAATAAAAACAATTATTGAAGGCAAAGCTTTACTTTTTAACTTTTTGCGTGACGACCGTGAACTAAAAAAATTCATAAAAGCTAATTTTATAGTTGGCAAATTCGGCTTAACCAAAACTAAAATTGACAAAAACAATTTTATGGTTATCTATAACAAATGGTTGCAGAGTGTAAAACCCACTATTGCCGTAAAATGGGAAAATGCAAAAAAAATAGGACTTATTGATGGTGATTTTTATTTAGCTGATTTGTTGTCGTATGATAACCTAAGTTTAAAAGAGAAACTCTACATCTTCTTAAAGAAGGACCATTATGAAATGGATAGAGGTTTTGATGAAATGGGTTTGCAAACCATAATCAGTGTTTTCTTTAATGATAATCAAGTTGCACACACCCAGTTCTGGAATAAATACGACAGACCTCCTAAGGAAGAATATTGGGATTATATTGTAGAGCGCAGAGACTTACTTGTACCTCAAGATGTAAGAGAACGCAAGGGTAGCTTTTTTACACCGCAAATTTGGGTAGAACTTTCTCAAAAATATCTGACGGATGTTTTAGGTGAAGACTGGCAAGATGAATATTATGTCTGGGATTGCGCAGCAGGAACTGGCAATTTGCTTGCAGGATTAACAAATAAATACAATATATGGGCTTCAACATTAGACAAACAAGATGTAGAAGTGATGCACGACCGAATAAACAATGGAGCAAATTTATTACACGACCATGTATTTCAATTTGACTTTCTGAATGATGATTTCAGCAAGTTGCCCAAACCCTTACAAGACATCATTAACGACCCAGAAAAAAGAAAAAAATTAGTCATCTATATTAACCCACCTTATGCTGAAGCTAGTGATAAAAAATCACTAAAAGGTATCGAAGGGAAGAGTGGAGTAGAACAATCTGCAATTAATAAGAAATATGCAAAATTATTAGGTCAAGGAAATGCCGAACTCTTTGCCCAATTTTTTATGCGCATATATCAAGAAATCTACGGTTCAATCCTTGCAGAATTTTCAACTTTGAAAATTCTGCAAGGAGAACATTTCGCAGATTTCCGGTTTCATTTTCGAGCTTCGCTCGAAAAAATTTTTTTGGTACCTGCTGATACATTTGATAATGTAAAAGGCAAGTTTCCGATTGGATTTTTCATATGGAATACTTTAAATGAAATGCCTTTTAAAGAAATAAATGCAGATGTATATGACAAGAATGGAACACTTATAGAAACAAAATTTATTTCTACATACAATAACAGTAAGTATATCAATGATTGGATTAAACCTTTCAGAGCTGGTAAAAATGACCAAAATGTAATCGGTAAGTTTCCATTTAAAGGGAATGATTTTCAAAATCAAAACATGATTGCTATTGTCCATCCAAATATGTTGTATAACAAAGAGGCAGGTCAGTTTTTAATCAATCCAAATAACTTAATAGTATCAAGTATTTATTACTCTGTTCGTCACTGCATAGAAGCAACATGGCTGAATGACAGGGATCAATTTTTATATCCTAATAATGGTTGGGAGAATGACAAAGAGTTTCAAAATGATTGTTTGACTTTTACACTTTTCAGAAATAATATTCAATCAAAATATGGCACGAATTATTGGATTCCATTTACGGAACAAGAAGTAAATGCAAGAGATAAATTTGAAAGTAACTTTATGACTGATTTTATTAAAGGGAAACCCAAACCGCCAAAAAAAATTTCTTTTAACCTGACCATGTTGTTTGAACCGGAAGTAACTTATGGAAAATCTCCTTTAAAATTCTCACCTGAAGCTACAGCAGTTTTTGATATTGGCAGAGAGCTTTGGACATACTATCACCAACAACCAAATTGTAATGTTAATGCGTCACTTTACGACATTAGAGAATATTTTCAAGGCAGAAACGAAGCAGGAAAAATGAACAATAAAAGTGCTGACGAATATTACATGAAACTAATTGGCAATTTAAGAGATAAGCTAAAACAACTTGCTGAAAAAATAGAACCTAAGGTTTATGAATTTGAATTTCTGAAAAAATAATTTTTCTACCAGTTCTCATTTTCTACACACTCATCCCTTCTTCTCTCCTTTTGTTTATTATAAATTCCTTGTCGAATGTCAGTTTTTTCACTATGGGCATTTTCAAATCAATCACACGCCAGAATGGTGTAATTTTTTTCTTGCCTTGCCTATATTCTTCATGTGCTTTCTCTGCCACTATTCTCAAAAA
>CAYVGM010000311.1:0-2892 GCA_964451125.1 uncultured Chitinophagales bacterium | reverse complement strand
GACTACGCCCAGTCATCTACCAACAACCAACTGAAAAAAGATATTTATGACAGTTTGATGGAAAAGAACAACATCGCACTGCCGGATGCTTTCTTAAAACGATTTATTAAAGTAAGCAATGAAAAACCCATCTCTGACGAACAAATTGAACAAGAATATCCTGCTTTTGAAAAAGGATTGAGATGGAATCTGATTACTGCAAAGATTGCTAAAGACAATCAAATTAAAGTAGAACAAGAAGAAGTATCCAACTTCAGCAAGGAGCAACTCAAGAAACAATTAGCCATGTATAACCCTACAGGTGCCGGCATTGAAGATGAGTATCTGAATATCTTTAATAATAATATGCTGGCTAAGGAAGACCATGCCAAAAAGTCATACGAGGGTGCAATGGAACAAAAATTGTTTAGCTTTATCGAAAATCAAATCGGTATTACTGATAAAAGTGTATCATTTGAGGAGTTCTTTAAGAAATAGCAAGGGGTAGTCGTAAGTAATAAGTCGTAAGAAATTAGGGATTGGTTAATCTAAATTTTAAGTATTTAATTACATTTGAATTACTGCCTACTTTCAACTATTGACTATTAACAATTATCCATTCAAAACTTAATACTTATAATATGAACTACGGACAAGAATTCAGAAAATATGCCACCAAGCATGTGGGCTTATCCAGCATCTATGTCGATCAGTATTTAGATGCCAATATCAGCAACCTTACACCAAATATTATTGAAGAACGTTCAATGAATATTGGTGTCTTGGATGTATTTTCTCGTTTGATGAAAGACCGCATTATTTTTATGGGCACAGCTATTGATGATTATGTAGCCAATGTGATTATTGCGCAGTTGCTTTTCTTGGAATCTGCCGATAAAAACAATGATATCCAAATTTATGTCAATTCACCGGGTGGCAGTGTATATGCCGGCTTAGGCATTTATGATACCATGCAATATGTGAACCCTAAAGTGGCTACTTGTTGCGTGGGTATTGCAGCATCTATGGCAGCTGTATTATTGTGTGCCGGAGAAAAAGGCGGTCGCTCTGCGCTAAAACATGCCAGAGTGATGATACACCAACCCATGGGAGGTGCGCAAGGACAAGCTTCCGAAATTGAGATTACCTATAACGAAATTCAAAAGCTTAAAAAAGAATTGTACGATATTATTGCACTACACAGTGGACAAACGTATGAGAAAGTATATAAAGATTCTGACCGCGATTACTGGATGACTTCTGATGAGGCTAAAGAATACGGCATGATAGATGAAGTATTACTTAGAAAAGCATAATTGGTGATTGGTCATTAGTCATTAGAAATTGGTTATTGGTGATTAGTGATTTGGTTATTAGACATTGGATATTAGTTCACTTACACAATAATCAATACAATCTCTTGGCTCTTGGTTCTTGACTCTAAAATCTCAATACTAATTACTAATTACTCTTACATCTTGATTCTCATTTAACATTAAACATTAATCACTAAACATTAATAGTAGTTTTGGCTAAAAAAAATTATACAAAATGCAGTTTTTGCGGAAAAAGCAAAGCAGATACGCTTTTATTAATTGAGGGTGTTGATGCTTGTATTTGTGAAAACTGTGCAGAACAAGCCGCAAATATCGTGGATGCCGAATTGGGTGGGGAATTTACCCCCAAACAAAAATCGGGTTCAGCTGCACCTAAAATGCTACTGAAGCCTATTGATATAAAATCGCATTTGGATCAATATGTCATTGGACAGGAAGATGCCAAAAAAGTAATCGCGGTTGCAGTTTATAATCACTATAAAAGACTCAACCAAAAGACGAGCAAAGATGATGTAGAAATTGAAAAATCGAATATTGTAATGGTGGGGCAAACAGGCACAGGTAAAACATTAATTGCCAAATCTGTTGCACGTTTACTTGATGTTCCGTTCACCATTGTTGATGCTACCGTGTTTACGGAAGCCGGCTATGTGGGTGAAGATGTGGAAAGCATCATCACACGCTTATTGCAGGTTTGCGATTATAATGTAGCCAAAGCCGAACAAGGTATCGTATTTATTGATGAGATTGATAAATTGTCGCGCAAAGGTGATAACCCTTCTCTCACTCGTGATGTGAAAGAAGGCACTCAACAGGCACTGTTGAAATTGCTGGAAGGCACAGAAGTATTAGTACCACCGCAAGGAGGCAGAAAGCATCCCGAACAAAGTTTTATCAAAGTAAACACCAAGAATATCTTATTCATTTGCGGCGGTTCATTTGACGGCATTGATGGCATTATTTCCAAGCGTTTGCAAACAGCATCTATAGGTTTCAAAAAACAAGATGAAAAAGATATTATCGACAAAGAAAATTATCTGGAATACATCACGCAAAAAGATTTGCGCAGCTATGGTATGATACCGGAGTTGATAGGACGTTTACCGGTTTTGTGCCATTTGAATCCTTTAGATAAAGATGCGCTCCGCGATATCTTGACTAAACCTAAAAATGCCTTATTAAAACAATATCAAAAGCTGTTTGATATAGAAAATATCAAACTGGAATTTGATGACGATGCCATAGAATTTATCATCGACAAAGCCTTTGAATACAAGCTAGGCGCTCGTGGTTTGCGTTCTATTTGCGAGGCCATCATTACCGATGCCATGTTTGAGTTGCCCTCAAAAGAAGGAATTACAGAATTTGTGGTAACAAAAGAATATGCTGAAGAGAAGGTGAATAAGTCGAAAATATCCAAGCTCAAAGTAGCTTAAATATTTGCCATACTCTAAGTAATATTTTTATTTTGTAACATTTCCTATTGCCTGATAGATTTTTTCTATCAGATAAAAATACGGTATTTTTATTAATTTTACGAAGTCAACCATTTTTAACTCTTAAATTTTATAATATG
>CAYVGM010000310.1:0-2932 GCA_964451125.1 uncultured Chitinophagales bacterium | reverse complement strand
TGAGATATGAGAAGCAAGAAAATACTAATATTTACAAATAAATATCGATAATTCCCAATGACCAATAACCAATTACTAAAGACCAATAACCAATCACTAAATACAACATCATGAATACAACAACAAAAAAAGTACTTTTAGTAGAAGACGACCCAAATTTGGGTTTATTATTACAGGAATACCTGAAACACAAAAATTTTGAAGTGGACTTAAAACGCGACGGTGTGGAAGGCTTATTTGCTTTTCGCAAAAACACTTACGACATGATTTTACTGGATGTGATGATGCCAAAGAAAGACGGGTTTGCCGTAGCCGAAGAAATTCGAAAAGAGGACAAGCACGTGCCTATTATTTTCTTAACGGCAAAATCGCTGAAAGAAGATAAAATCAAAGGTTTGACTTTGGGTGCCGACGACTATATCACGAAGCCGTTCAGTATGGAAATTTTAGAGTTGAAGATGAACGCAATTTTGCGTCGTACCGAGCGTCAGGAAGTACAGGAAGTGCAAGATGAATATTTTGCCGGAAACTCAAAATTGGATTACAAAAACCAACGATTGTATATACACGGCAACGAAGTAAAACTTACCACCAAAGAAAACGAGTTGTTGCGCTTATTTTTTGAAAAGAAAAATCAAGTACTGGAAAGAGAAATAGCACTGAAATATGTTTGGCATGACGACAGCTATTTTACAGCACGTAGCATGGATGTGTTTATTTCCAAAATCAGAAAATATATCAAAGACGATGAAAGCCTGCAAATATTGAACATACACGGACAAGGCTACAAGCTGGTAGAAAATGCCACCTCGTAGGTTGGCTTCGCCAACCTACGAGGTGGCTGAAACCAAATTTCCAATATAACATATTGAATATCAACAGAAGAAGCGAAAGACCTGCGAGGTTGGCTTCGCCAACCACGCAGGTCTGAAATTATAATTTTATTTTTTGGCCAAGATATTAACGGACAAAAGCAATTTTGATGAAAAGCAGAAAGGGACTATCGTCATCGAACCATATGACAGAGCCTATTTAGGAACAAATTCGTATGATGTGCATTTGGGGAAATATCTTGCCGTATATACCGACAGAGTAATAGATGCAAAAAAACACAATACGATTCAGGAATTTGAAATTGGCGAAGATGGCTTTGTTTTACAACCCGGTGTGCTGTACTTAGGAGTAACGGAAGAATATACGGAAACACATGCGCACGTTCCCTTTCTGGAAGGCAAGTCGAGCATAGGCAGACTGGGCATCGATATACATGCCACTGCCGGCAAAGGTGATGTGGGTTTCTGCAACCACTGGACTTTAGAAATCTCTTGCATACAGCCTGTGCGAGTATATGCGGGCATGCCCGTAGGACAGCTCATTTATTTTGAAGTTAAAGGCGAAATCGAACACGCTTATAATAAAAAGCAGTCTGCCAAATATAACCAACGCTCGCCCAAACCCATGGAGAGCATGATGTGGAAGAATTTTAAATGATGATTAAAAATTACTTACAGTGTTTCCAGATAACTTTGTAATAAAATAGTAGCACTCACCTCATCAATAGTGGCTTTGTTTTGTCTGTCTTTTTTCTTCATGCCACTTTCCACCATGCTCTGCATGGCCATCTTTGAAGTGAAGCGCTCATCCCATTCAACCACCGTAATAGCTGTATGTTTCTCTTTAAATAATTGAATAAATTTTCTAATTGCTGTACTTATTTCAGCATCTTCATTATTCAGTTTTTTCGGCATTCCAATTAGCAAAGTATCTATCCTCTCCTTTTGAAGCAAACCATCCAAATAAAGCATCAGTGAATTTGTGTCTTGCGTACCATACCCGAAAGCAAATATTTTACTTTCGTCAGACAGTGCTAAGCCAGTCCGCCTTTTTCCATAATCGAGTGCAAGTATTTTAGGCATATTATTGCCTTAATTAGTTTTTCTTACGGATATATTTTTCCGTTTGCAGTTCCATATATTTCCAACTTAATGTTAGTGTATCATTATTGTCAGAAAGATAATATCTTGCCGGACGTTCATCATTAAACTGAATCATACTAAATCCATCTTGCTTAAACAAAATAATATTACCTTCTCTGGGAAGTGCATTTTTTTTGCTGTGCGTTTCAATAAATGTATAATCGTTTCTGAGTTCAAGGCTAATATTATCACCTGAACTTTCCGGTGTAGATACGCCGCGTCTGGAACCGCAACAATCCGTTTCAAACCAAGTCCAGTTGCCGTAAATCAGTTTTGGTTTTACCGGTTCCACCCAAGTACTTGCCGTAGGTGTTTTAGGTTTTTTAGGTGGCTTTTTTGCAAAAGCACCCAAAGCGATAATAATGATGCCAAAAAGTATTATTTTTCTCATAGCGAAATTCTCCTCAAAATTATGAAATTGCATTTGTAATTCTAAATATCAAATTTATTGCCAAAAAAAATGGAAGCACAAAAAACAAGAATTGATAAATGGCTGCATGCCGTTCGTTTATACAAAACCAGAACGCTTGCATCTGAAGCCTGTGAAGCAGGAAAAGTAAAGGTGAATGATGAAAAAGTGAAATCTTCCTTCCTGATTAAAGTCGGGATGCTGTTGGAATTAAATAAACAAGGCGTGAGATACAAGTATAAAGTATTGAAAATCATAGAGAAAAGAGTGGGTGCGGAAATTGCACAACTATGTTATGAAGACTTAACCCCTCCGGAAGAAATAGATAAACTAAAATTTCCTGCATTCTTTTATGAAGTGCGGGATAAAGGCGTAGGCAGACCAACAAAAAAAGAACGCAGAGATATTGACAAATTCAAAGGGCAGTAATGCTGTCTAGTTCAATGGTTAAAAGACGTTGGAATAACCTGAGTTCGGGATAAGCATTCAATTAAAAATAGTTGATTTTTGATATAGAACCACCTCCTTTTAATTCCTCCTCCTTGTT
>CAYVGM010000309.1:0-2957 GCA_964451125.1 uncultured Chitinophagales bacterium | reverse complement strand
GTTTGATGTGTACGCTTCAATGCGGAAGTATAAACCACATCAAAATCTACGGGATGATACTTGTCGAAAAAGGCTTTGGCTTGTTTGAGTCCTTCATCATTTAAATCAGAATTTATACCTCTGCCCTGTATGATAAGCCGGACGTTAAAATCTGTCTGACCATGGCGGATAATGTAAATATTTTTCACCCTATAAAAATAAGCATAGTATCACGAAGTTGAATGTGATTTTTAAGTAAAGGCAATTACGCACTTCCTGTTAAATTGGAACTAATCGAACAATTCGCCTTGCTCGGGTTCTTTTTTATCGGTAAGGTTCGTAATCTCAAAATCAACATCAAAATTGACTTGCTGTTCTTCATTTTCAGAGGTTGGCATTTCGAGCAATTTTACACTTTTTATTGTACCGCCAATAAGTTTGTTGCCAATGGCTTTCCAGCCTTTGATATCTATAAATTCAGCCAAACTGACCGTTTCTTCTTTGGTTTTTCCTTTTCCTAAATCTAATGAATATTCTACCACAGGTTTTGTAAATAGGGTGGCAAAAACCAGTTTGGCACCGGGTTCGTCGATGATAAAACTGTTTTTCGTATCTAATGTAGTAGTCTCAATTTGGAAACGTTTAACGTAGTTGCATTTTTTGCTGTCTGAATAATGAATGGCTGAAATAGTAGTAGACGGATACAGCTTGTCTATTGCCCATACATCCTGCATATTATAACGATTAGTAAGCTCGTAATTGGTTAGATAGTATTCTCCCGTTTTTAGTACTACGAGAATTCTGTCGTCGTTCTGGAAAGAACCCAAATACCGGCCGCGTTTGTCTGTATTCAGTCTGCCGATGTCTTCATCCAGCCATATTTCCACACCGCCTAAAGTAGATTTTCCTTTTGATTTCAATTCCACTTTCTTCACAGGATATTTAGATACGATATTGCCCATAGAGCTTCTGTTTTTTATATCTAAATTGAAGAAATCAAATTCAAAAACTTTGTTGCGGGCACTGCAATTTGGTGATAAAATGACAGTACAGGTTTCTGTTTCTCCATTCGGATTCACAGAGAAATAAAGCATCTTGGACTTCGGATTTCCTTGAGAGATAAAATATTCTTTATCACGGGTAATAGACGTTACATTAAAACGCTTGGCATAACTGATGCCTGATTTTCCATCCAGATAAACGGCATTATAGGTGGTGCGTTCATCATTCTTCTTCCACACGGCAATATGCATAATGTCTTTACCGACAAAAACTTTATCAGCATTTCGCACTACTTTCATTACGGATTCTTTCGTGAAGACTATAATATCATCTATGTCCGAACACTCGCATACAAATTCTTCTTTGCGCATATCTTTGCCATAGCCGATAAATCCTTCCGAACGGTTGACAAATAACTTTTCATTATTGGCAGCCACTTGTTTTACTTCCACAGTATCAAACAACATGATTTGCGTTTTGCGCTCTCTGCCTTTGCCATACTTTTTGAGCAAATCTTCAAAATAGCGAATAGCATATTTAGTAAGTGATTTGAGATTTTTCTTGGCTTCTTCCATTTCATTCTCCAATCCCTTGATGTATTCGTCGGCTTTCTTTTTATCGAACTTAGAAATGCGCTTTATCTTGATTTCAGTTAAACGAAATATGTCATCTTGCGTAACCTCACGCATCAATAATTTTTTAAAAGGATCTAAGCCTTTGTCAATAGCATTGATTACCCCTTCCCATGTTTCTTCTTCTTCAATGTCGCGGTAAATTTTATTCTCAATAAATATCTTTTCAAGTGAAGAAAAATGCCATTTATCTTCCAGTTCTTTCAATAAAATTTCCAACTCTAATTTCAACAACTGAACAGTTGTGTCTGTTGACATTTTAAGGGCTTCGGTAACGCCTATGAAATGTGGTTTATCATCAATAATGACACAAGTATTCGGTGATATTGACATTTCGCAGTCAGAAAATGCATAAAGTGCGTCAACAGCAACACTGGTCGATACTTGCGGCTGTAATTCAATCAGTATTTCTACATCTTTTGCCGTGTTGTCAGTAATACGCTTGATTTTTATCTTGCCTTTTTCATTAGCTTTTACTACTGAATCAATTAAATCGGGAACTGTAGTGCTGTAGGGTATTTCAGTAATCTTCAGAAATTTTTTATCGACTACTTCGATTTTTGCTCTCACTCTTATTCTACCGCCACGTTTACCGTCATTATATTCACGCACATCCACCATGCCGCCTGTCTGAAAATCAGGAAACAATTCAAATGACTCTTTGCGCAAGTAATTAATGGAGGCATCTATTAATTCGCAAAAATTATGTGGCATAATTTTAGTTGATAAGCCCACGGCAATACCTTCTGCACCTTGTGCCAAAACCAAGGGAAATTTTACAGGCAAGGCTATCGGTTCACGTTTGCGCCCATCATAAGACAGTTGCCATTCGGTAGTGTCTTCATTAAATAATACATCCAGTGCAAACTTGCTTAATCGTGCTTCAATATAACGTGGTGCTGCAGCTGAATCTCCGGTGCGAATATCACCCCAGTTTCCCTGGCAATCCACTAATAATTCTTTTTGTCCCAGATTAACTATGGCATCATTGATACTGGCATCGCCATGTGGATGGAACTGCATGGTAGAACCAATGATATTTGCCACTTTATTATACCGCCCGTCATCCATTTCTTTCATCGCATGCATAATACGACGTTGTACAGGTTTTAATCCATCATAGAGCAGTGGTACAGCACGTTCCAAAATCACATAGGACGCATAATCTAAAAACCAGTCTTCATAAAGTCCGTCAATCGTGGTGATATGATCTTTATTTTCCAAATCGCTCATTACATATCGGTTTAGCCTGCAAGTATAAGGCAATCCTGATAAAATGAGAAATAGAGTTTTAAACGGGTGTGGTTAATTTATTCAACAAATTTGTGCTTACATTAAGCTGTT
>CAYVGM010000308.1:0-2964 GCA_964451125.1 uncultured Chitinophagales bacterium | reverse complement strand
ATAATATCAAAAGTGAAAATAATTTCAGTTGTCCTTTTGTTCTTATTTTCCGGTATTGCAACAAAAGCACAAATAAAATCGCCGGAGCAATTTTTGGGTTATCCAATTGGGAGTCGTTTCACACCTTACCATAAAATTGTTGACTACTTGGAATATGTGGCTTCGAATTCGAAAATGGTAAAGTTGCAACAATATGGTTTTACTAATGAACATAGACCAATGCTTGCTGCTTTTGTGGGAACTGAATCAAATATTGCACAACTGGAAAACATACGTATCAATAATCTTCAACTGGCAAGACAGGCATCCGGAATTTCTGCTGAAGGTAATATGAAAGCTCCAGCTATTGTTTGGCTCAGCTATAATGTGCATGGAAGTGAGCCGGCCTCTTCAGAAGCAGCTATGCTTACATTATTTGCATTGATAAATCCGGAAAATACACAGACAAAAGCATGGTTGCAAAACACTCTTGTTGTTATAGATGCTTGTCAAAATCCGGATGGGCGTGATCGTTATGTAAATTGGTATAATAGTATTGTAGGAAAAAATTTCAATCCATTACCTCTTTCGAGAGAACATAAAGAACCCTGGCCCGGCGGCAGAACCAATCACTACAATTTTGACCTGAATCGTGATTGGGCATGGCAAACACAGTTGGAAAGTCGTAATCGTATTTCTTTATATAATAAATGGTTGCCTCAGGTGCATGTAGATTTGCATGAGCAAGGGTATAATGCGCCTTATTATTTTGCGCCTGCAGCCGAGCCTTTTCACGAAATTATCACACCTTGGCAAAGAACTTTTCAAGAGTATGTAGGTCGCAATAATGCCAGATATTTTGATAAAAACAATTGGCTTTATTTTACCCGAGAGCGGTTCGATTTATTTTATCCTTCTTACGGCGATACTTACCCTATGTACAATGGTGCTATTGGTATGACTTATGAACAAGGTGGAATTGGAGGAGGGCTGGGCATTATTACTGCAGAAGGTGATACATTAACATTGACAAAGCGTGCTCTTCATCATTTTACCTCAAGTATGAGCACCATAGAAGTAGCTTCACAATATGCGGATAAACTTATAGCAGAGTTTAAAAAATACTTCAACGAAGCAGTAAGCGGAAATATTGGTACATACAAATCTTACATCATTCGTCAACAACCTTCAGATAAGGAACGAATTGAGGCATTAAAAAAATTGCTTGATAAAAATAATATCATTTATGGAACTGCCTCAGGTTCTGTAGTGGGGTATCATTATTTTTCAAATAAAGAAGAGCGATACACTATCAATCCCAACGATCTGGTAATAAGTGGTACACAACCCAGAGCCGCTTTAGTACAAGCGCTTTTTGAGCCTCAATCACGCCTTAGCGACTCTGCTACCTATGATATTACAGCATGGGCAATGCCCTATTGTTATGGGTTAGATGCATGGGCAAGTAGGCAGGTTCTGAATGTGCAACCATTTCCTAAGGCACAGGTCATACGAAATACTTTTATTCAACCGTATGGCCTTATTATTCCTAAAGCAGGTGGTGTACATGCTATACTTTTAGCACAGTTGCTGAAAGAAGGAGTAAGAATACGTATTGCAGAAAAAGACTTTACAGTGAATAAGAAAAGTTATACAAGAGGGGCTGCCATTATTTTAAAAACTGGGAACGAAAAATTTGGCGATGATCTATGGAATAAAGTTGCCGGGCTTGCAAATTCTTTGCAAGTAAAAATGGATGAAGTGACAACCGGAATGGTTGACGTCGGTGCAGATTTTGGTAGTAACGATGTTAGAGCTATTAAAACGCCAAGAGTAGCACTGTTGAGTGGAGAAGGGGTAGCGTCTTACGCAATGGGAGAAGTGTGGAACTATTTTGATGAGGAATTGCAATATCCGATCAGCCTTATTAATGTAACTGATATTGGTAACATCAATTGGGCATCTACAGATGTGATGATACTTGCCGATGGTAATTATCAGTTTTTGAATAATAAGGATATTACTAATAAACTATTGGAGTGGATAAAAGCGGGTGGCCGATTGATTGCGCTTGAGAGAGCCGTAAAACAAATAAGCAAACAAGACTGGTCGGCTTTCAAATTGAAAGTACAAGACGAAGACACTGCCGGCAAAAATGATGATTTGGTTTCATCAAAGTATGGAGAAAGGGAACGTAGTCAACTAAGTACCAGTACACCGGGCGCTATTTTTAAAGTATGGGTTGATAATTCGCATCCCATGTTTTATGGATATCCTTCATATTATTATACACTTAAATTAGATAATGATTTGTACTATCCAATAAAATCCGGTGAAGGATGGAATACGGGTGTGCTGAAAAAGGATAAAGAAATGGCAGGATTTGTTGGTAAAAAGGTAAGCTCCAAAATGACCAACGGAGTTTTGTTTGGAGTACAGGAAATGAGTCGCGGACAAATAGTGTACATAACGGATGATGTACTCTTTAGACGTTTTTGGGAAAATGGAAAAGAAATTTTCTTTAATTCTGTTTTCTTAATGCAATAAATAAGCATTGCCGATTTTGCTGCTAACAAAATCTATTATAATATTTACCATAAATAAAAAAAATATGGCAATAATATAAAATGCTTTTTTAGTCACAGTTTACATTCATTCCTAATATAGCTTAAGATGATATTAGTAGCGCCAGCATTTTCTTTTACGAACTGAAAGCAGGATTTACTTGCTTCATTATATAGTTTCATATCCTTGAAAAGTGAAAGTAAAGTGTTCTTCAGTGCTGAATTATTTTCAAACACGAGCCCGCCTTTTTTCCCTATAAGTTCCACTGCTTCAGCATACTCACTGTAATTTTTGCCAAAAACAACAGGTTTTCCATAAACAGCTGCTTCTAACACATTGTGTACCCCGGTTGCACTTAATCCGCCCCCTACATAGTTTATAGTACAAAATTTATAAATAAGAGAAAGCATTCCTATATTG
>CAYVGM010000307.1:0-2967 GCA_964451125.1 uncultured Chitinophagales bacterium | reverse complement strand
CAACCAAGAACAACACCATCAGCAAATATCATTCAAAACAGAATATCTTGACCTGTTGCAAAAATTTGATATTATATATGATGAAAATTATTTGTTTGAATGGATTGAATAATGGAATCTTTATTTCGCTATTATTATTTCGCCCCTACGGGGCTATTATGATTGCGCTCTTATGGATCTATTATGATTTCGCTCCTATGGAGCTATTATGATTTCGCCCCTACGGGGCTAGTATGATTACGCTCTTATGGAGCGTTAATACGAAAATCCCCCGTAGGGGTAGCATCATTTAAACATGCAGAATGTCCCAATGCTCATGCACGTTAGCACACTTATTTTTTCTCATTCACTTTTTGCCAAATCATCATCTGGTTGGAAAAGATTTTGGCAAAGCCTTTTACATCCTCACCTGTCCAGGCTTTGTTCATTTCGCCATAAGCGCCAAAGGCATTGTTCATCAAATCAAAAGCGGAGGCTATCCCAATCAGTTCAAATCTGTACGGCTTAAGTTTGATAAAAACTTTACCGCTTACGCTTCCTTGTGTGTTTTGTAAGAAAGCCTCTAAATTGCGCATCAGCGGCTCATAAAACAAGCCCTCGTGCAGATTGCTGCCATATACATTGCTGAGTTGGTCTTTCCAAAATAATTGTTGTTTGGTCAATGTATGCTTTTCCAACAGGTGGTGCGCTTTTATCAAAATCAATGGGGCTGCCGCCTCAAAGCCTACTCTGCCTTTTATGCCGATAATGGTATCGCCTACATGGATATCTCTGCCGATGGCAAAGGCAGCTGTCTGTTTATTTAGTTGCAAAATTAATGCCGTTGGGTGCGCATAGTTAATCCCATTTAAGGCTACAGGCTCACCATTTTTGAATTCTATTTCGATATCTTCTTCCTCTTGTTTTTGCAGCGGAGAAGGATACGCTTCTTCGGGCAATGCATATCGGGAAGTCAGGGTTTCTTTGCCACCCACACTCGTGCCCCATATGCCCTGATTAATAGAATAAGCTGCCTTTTTTGCATCAATATGAAAACCATGTTTGTGCAGATATTCAATTTCTTCTTCTCTCGATAATTGCTTGTCGCGGATAGGTGTGATGATTTTAGCCTCGGGCATCACGATATTAAACACCATGTCAAAACGCACCTGGTCGTTGCCGGCTCCGGTGCTGCCATGAGCAATATACTCCGCTCCTATCTCTTTGGCATACTCAGCCACGGCTATCGCCTGGAATACACGCTCTGCCGAGACGGACAGCGGGTAGGTATTGTTTTTTAAGACGTTTCCAAACAGCAAATATTTCAGACATCGGTCGTAATAGTCTTTCACTACATTTTTTACGGTGAATGCACTTACGCCTAATTCTTTAGCCCGCTGCTCGATTGTTTGTAATTCTTCTTCTGAGAAACCTCCGGTGTTTACGGTTAACGCATAAACATCCAGGCCTTTTTCTGCTGATAAATATTTGGCACAGTAAGAAGTATCTAAACCTCCGCTGTATGCTAAAACTACTTTTGATTTCATGTACTATATCTTTTGACAATTTTATATAAAAACAAGCTTATTTAAGCTTATTTTCAAATGTAGAATAAATAAAATAAAATCAGTTTAACTTGATGTAAAATCACGAGTTATTAACCTATTCGTTAAATAACGAAAAAAAGACCACCCCCTTTAATTCCCCCTCCTATTTTTAGGAGGGGGCAGGGGGAGGTTAAGTATTTCTTGCTTCTTGAGTATTTTGGCTTAACTTAACGATATTGAGTGATTATAACTAAAATAAAGTATTATTTCTGATACAGCTTTGTATATTTGTGTGATGAAAAAAATAGAACTGGAGGTATTGAGTATCACGCAGGGGTTTACCCAGCATCACTCCTATGCCGTTGTTCTGAATGAAGTAAAAGGCAAGCGCAGACTGCCGATTGTCATCGGTGCTTATGAGGCACAAGCCATTGCTGTGATAATTGAACAAATTCCACCTGTGCGCCCGCTAACGCATGATTTATTCAAAAATGTGTTGGATTCATTTTCTATTTTCATGAGTGAAGTCATCATCACCAACCTGATGGAAGGTGTTTTTTATTCTAAACTGGTTTGTATTTTCAACGGCGAAGAACAAGAAATTGATTCTCGTACTTCTGATGCCATCGCACTGGCTTTACGGTTTGGCGCACCGATATATATCTATGAAGACATCCTGGATCAGTCGGGAATTTTATTAGTGGAAGAAGAAGCAAAAGAAGATATTTTTGAAGATGACGTAGAAGTTGCTTTAAGCGATATAAAATCACAAAAAGAAAAAACTGATTATAATATCTATACCAATAAAGAATTGGAAAAACTGATGAACGATGCCCTGCATGATGAAGATTATGAAAAGGCCGCTAAAATCAGGGATGAACTGAACAAAAGAAAATAAAAAAAGCCGCTATATGAAGCGACTATTTTTTTAGGGTTTTATGTATCTAAACTTTTCTTAATACAAAGTTAGTTCTGTTTCACTCTTATTATCTTTGATTTTGGTCAAAAATACGAGTACTTACTTTAAATTACCAAATATCAATTTTTCGATATTTCTGACTTCTAAAAACTCATCTTTTATGGCTACTGCATTAGGGTGAGTATTGGTAGCATATACCTTCAAAATTAAACCGGACTGCTTGAGTTTTTCAAGTGCATGATTGATAAACAGCCCATGTGTGGTAATGACATATATTTTTGATGCACCACACTTTTTATAAGCTTCAGCTGCTTTCAGCAAGCTGCCTCCGGTACGTATCATATCATCATAGATAATGACAGTTTTATCCTGGACTTCAGCTGAAATCCCGGTCAGCTGCGTTTCATCCCCAGATATTCTCTTCTTAAAAACAAAGGCAGCTCCCACTCCAATATCATTCGCCAGCGACTCTACCCACTTAGCACGACCAGCATCGGTTGATGCCATCACAAAATTACTGCC
>CAYVGM010000306.1:0-2976 GCA_964451125.1 uncultured Chitinophagales bacterium | reverse complement strand
TGCAGTTGTCAGAAGTGTTGCCATTGATACCTAAACTCCAAAAACAACTGTCAGGGTTTCCGGTCGAAGTATTGGTAAAGTTTACCAATAATGGCGAACATCCCTTATCTTTGCTAAGGATAAAGTCAGCGTTGAGTTGTGCCATAACAGGTAACGATAAAAATATCGAACCTATTATCAATAAACGCTTAACTAATATTGTAATACATCTTGGGCCAATACCAGTATTGGCTTGCAGGGGTGATATGAAAAACATGGGTCATGGGTTTTTATGTTAAAACAATATTAAGACTAATTTTTGAATTTGTCAATACTAAGTATGAAAAAAAATATCGGAATCGGAAATTTAAGCGCAGTACCTATGCGAAATGAAGCGTCAGACAAGGCCGAAATGGTCAATCAGTTGTTATATGGTGAAACATTTGATATCATCGAACGTAAAGAGAAATGGAATAAAATCCAACTTCATCATGATAATTACATGGGTTGGATTGACAATAAACAATACGCATTAAAAACAGAATTTGAAGCTCATGATTGTATCGTAAGCAATTTGTTTCAACAAAATCACATTAAAAAACAAACTTACTGGCTACCTATGGGAGCGCTTGTTGAAAAAAAGTATTTGCAAAAATGCACTTATAATTTATCGGTATTAAATGCGGCAAAACAATTTTTGGAATCTCCTTACTTGTGGGGCGGAAGAACATTTATGGGTATAGATTGTTCCGGACTGACACAAGTTGTATATCGTATAAATGGAATCTTGTTAAACCGAGATGCACACGAACAAGCCAAACAAGGTGAAGCTGTGGCATTTGATGAAGTCAGAAATGAAGATCTTGCCTTTTTTAGTAATGATGAAAAAAAGATAAAGCATGTCGGTATTGTTTTTAAAGAAGATAAACAGCTTAAAATAATTCATGCCAGCGGAAAAGTACGTATTGATACGCTGGATGAAAAAGGAATTTACAATGCGACTACTCAGCAATACACCCATCAGTTTTCACATCTAAAAAGATTTACACCATGAAAAATATCGCAGTGTTGACAGGTGCAGGGATTAGTGCAGAAAGCGGCATTAAAACTTTTCGCGACAGTGATGGTTTATGGGAAAATTACCGTGTGGAAGATGTGGCCTCTTATGATGCATGGATAAAAAACAAAGAACTGGTACTCGAATTTTATAACCAACGAAGAAGACAAGTTTTAAATTGCGAACCGAATGACGGCCACAAAGCTTTGGTGGAGTTGGAAAAAAAATATAACGTAACTATTGTAACCCAAAATGTGGATGACTTGCATGAAAGAGCAGGTTCTAAAAATATCTTGCACCTTCATGGTGAACTTTTAAAAGCTCGAAGTACAAAAGATGATAGCCTGATTTACGATTGGCGAAAAGATATCAAAGTAGGTGATAAGTGTGAGAAAGGCTGGCAATTGCGCCCACATATCGTTTGGTTTGGTGAGACTGTTCCCATGTTTGATAAAGCGATTCCCATTTTTAAAAAGGCAGATATAGTACTTGTAGTCGGTACTTCTTTAGTGGTTTATCCGGCTGCCGGATTAGTAAACTATGCAGATTACACCGTTACTAAATATGTAGTTGATCCCAATAGACCGACTTTGTACAACGTGGAAAACGTAGAATTTATTGTGAAACCCGCAACAACAGGTGTTCGGGAAATTGTGGACAGATTATTGGAAGAGGCATGATAAATGGAAAGCATAATCCATGGAAAACACTGAAAAGTGAAATTGTTTATGACAATAATTGGATTACTGTTTTTCATAATGAAGTGATTACACCGGGCAATACAAATGGCATTTACGGTAAAGTGCATTTTAAAAATTATGCCATAGGTATAGTACCTGTTGATGATGAAGGATATACGTATTTGGTTGGTCAATACCGCTATGCAATAAATGCATACAGCTGGGAAATTCCGGAAGGCGGAGGATTGGTGGACACAGATATTTTAGCTGCTGCAAAGCGCGAATTATTGGAAGAAACTGGAATATCAGCCGGCAACTGGATGCACTTGTCCACGCTGCATACTTCAAATTCTGCAACTGATGAAACTGCGTTTCTTTTTCTTGCACAATGTTTGTCATTTTCTGAGATGCAGCCCGATGTTACAGAGCAATTGCAAGTAAAAAAAATTAAGTTAGAGGAGGCCATTCAAATGGCAATGAAAGATGAAATCACAGATGCGATGAGTGTGAGTGCGTTATTGAAACTTCATATTTTAAAAGAGAAAAACAAGATAAAATTGTAAATTTATAGTTGTAACAAACGAGTATGACAGAACTAAAACTTAATACTGCATATATTGCTTATGAAAAATGGGAAGAAATTCCGGAGGAATATCAGCATTTGATCGTAGTGGCACGTAAAGCAACGTATGACAGCTGGGCACCTTATTCTAAGTTTTATGTGGGGTGTGCATTGTTGCTGAATAACGGCGAAATAATCTCGGGCAGTAATCAGGAAAATGCATCCTATCCCATCGGTTTTTGTGCTGAACGCACTGCTTTGAGTGCCGCCGCATCTTTGGCTTCACACGAAAAAATAAAAGCCATGGCAATAACTGCAAGAAATGTGCAAAAGCCGGTATTGTCTCCTGCTGCACCTTGTGGCATTTGTCGTCAAAGTATTTTTGAAGCAGAGTGTAAACATAAACAGGATATAAAAATTATTTTAACAGGTGAAAGTGGAGTTTGCTATGTTTTTAATTCTATTAAAGATTTATTACCACTGCACTTTGATGCCGATTTTTTATGATGTAGTATAGAGTAATGTGTAGTGAGTATTGAGAAATGTTGTTATATTTTTATAATCATTAGTCAAGAACAAAGATAGTAATGAGTAATTATTATTGAGTAGTAATTACTAATAACTAATAACTAATAACTAATAACTAATAACTAATAACCAATCACTAATCACCAATGACCAATCACCAACATGGACTT
>CAYVGM010000305.1:0-2983 GCA_964451125.1 uncultured Chitinophagales bacterium | reverse complement strand
CATTACCTTTCATATCCCCACTCGTCAAAAGTAAATTTCCATCTTTGGTAAATCTTATCTTTTATTTCGGGTGATAACTCAAACTTATTTTTTTCATAATTTTTTACTGAACTTAAATACGTTTCAATATGACTAAGCGCTTCTCCTATCGATAAATTCAAGTGGGCATAAATTTGCTTGGTTATTTCCAGCGGATTTTTATCCAGTTCATCAAATCCTATTTCGATAATATTTTCTTTCGGTATCATCGCACGCTCGTCTATATATTTCTGCATCATCGTTTCATACATGTATAAGATGCGTTCATCAATTTCTTCCTGAGAAAAGTCTTGCAGAAACTGTGTACTCAATACTTTTTTGTAATGATGTTGCATAGATACATACGTGTCATAAGGATTGCGATGAATAAAGATAAACTTGGCTTGTGGAAAGATTTCCAGCAATTCTTTCACTCTGCTCGTGTTATGCGGATTTTTTGATAATAATCTTTTTCCGCCACCATTTACATACGAAATCGTTTTCAGCAACCAAATATAATCCCTGCGCCACCTGCGTTTTTGAAACGGTTTTATTTGCCGGAATAAATGATAGCGCTCGTGATATAAAATGCGTTTGGGAAAATAAAAAATATAAATCCCCGTATATGCCGATTGGTTGGAGAATGGCTGCTCATCTTCAGCAGGGTCTTCCGTCGTCAGTTTTACATTGTCTTGCGGACGTTTATGTGGAAGTAATGGCCTTAATATAACTTTGAGCCAAGTTCTGCCAATCAGACTGATATTGATTAAAAATGCCTGGTAATTGGTTACGTAGTTAAATTGTTTGTCTTTTGATAAAATGTAATGTAAATGTGTAGTCCCGCTGCGCCAATGGCCTAAAATAAACAATGGAGATTTAGTATAGATATCTTCTTTTTTTATCGGAAAATAAAAGAGGATGCGTTGCAATAACTGGAATGGCGAAGAAAACAAAACGAAAAGCCATGTGCGGAATACTATAGCATACTTGGATGAAGAGATTTTGTTTTGCAATAAAACTTTTATCCAAACATGTAAGTAGGAAATTGACAGCTGATGATCCTTTACCTCATATTCTTTTTTAGCCATACTCGGTAAATCTAAGAAAAATATTACGAATGCTGGTAAGCCGAAAAGGGTGGTTTTTCCTATCTAAAAGAAAAATAAGACAAACTATGGAATAAATTTATATCCGATGCCCCGTATCGTTTCGATATGGTTTTTTCCGAGTTTCTTTCTGATTTTTTTGATATGGGTATCAATATTTCTGTCACCTACAATAATATCATCACCCCATACTTTTAGAAGAATATTGTTGCGTTTAAAAACCTTGCCGGGTTTGGATGTCAATAAGGCGATTAACTGGAACTCTTTTTTTGAAACTTTCAGGGGATCACCTTTTTTAGTAATGACCATTTGTTCTTCATCAATAACAATATTGCCAAAAGTGCGGATGTTTTTTTCAATACTGTCTTTGTCAAAAAATCGTTTGAAAATAAGTTTTAACCGAGCTTCAATCAGTTTCGATTTATGACTTTTAGCGATAAATTCTTCTGCTCCGGACTGAAAAGCAGCAATTTGTGTGTAGTCATCAGCCTTGTCAGCATAGAAAACGACAGGAATGCCTTTTAATTCATCATTGCTTTTCAGCTCGCTGCATAATTCTATTCCGTCTATATCACCCAATTCCACATCGGTAATGATACATCCGGGTTTATCAGCTTTTAGCAATTTTATGGCATCTTTATGCTGTTTAAGTTCATAAAGTTTATAATGTTCTTTAGAAATAATTTTGTTTAATGTTTCTAAAGACTGCTTGTCATTTGTCAATACTGCAATTTTCATAATTCAGGTTTATATCAGAAAAACTGATGTTACAATAAATGTATTTTTATAAAGTTACACATTCTTAAGCTAAAGAAATGAGGATTCATTTTAAATACATCTAATCTTCACTAAAAATACAAAATACAAATACCCGTTTTTGGAACAATTCTTGCTGTTAATTAAATAAAAAAATACATAAAGGAGTAAATCCAATGAAAAATGTAGTAAATTTAAGTATGAAAGTCTTAAACAAATATTCCTTGTTGTTGTCTTTGGTCATCTTTTCTTTAAATGCTTGTAAAGCAAACGAAGGACAAAAAAATACGTCAGGTGCTACCGCACAGTCTATTTACGACTTCACGCTAAATGACATAGACGGTAAGCCGGTAAGCCTTTCTGCATATAAAGGCAAAGTTGTGGTGATTGTCAATACGGCAAGCCAATGTGGTTTGGTGGGGCAATTGGGCGAAATCCAGAAGTTTTATGAAAAATACAAAGATAAAGGTGTTGTAGTACTGGGTTTTCCTGCCAATAATTTTTTAGGACAAGAGCCGTTAAACAATTCAGACATTAAATCATTTTGTTCTAAAAACTATGGGGTAACTTTTCCTATGTTTGAAAAAATATCTGTAAAAGGGGATGATATGCATCCGCTTTATAAATATCTTACTGAAAAAGCTGAAAATGGCATTACTGATGCGCCTGTAAAATGGAATTATCAAAAATTTATCATTGATAAAAATGGTCATGTGGTTTGTGCTATTTCACCCAGAACTACTGTAAATGATCAAGAGTTCATACAAAACATTGATGATTTATTGAAATAAATTCCATGTTTGAGCTGTGCTTTTAGAAAACCAAATTATTTACCGGAATCGCAGATTACTCAGGGGATATCGTTTTACGTCTATTTTCCCCTATGACGAGTATTTTCATGAATTTAAAATTAATCAGGACAAGTTTCTGATTAATGCTTTACACTTAAAAGCAGAACAGCCAAAAGGTCTGATTTTTTTTATGCACGGGTCATTCAAGCATTTGCAGTTTCATATACCCTTATGCAAAGAATTCCTGCTTAATGATTTTGATGTATGTTTGTTTGATTACCCGAAATATGGCAAAAGCAGAGGCAAATTGCA
>CAYVGM010000304.1:0-2997 GCA_964451125.1 uncultured Chitinophagales bacterium | reverse complement strand
TTTACATTATCCGTAAAAATAAGATTAAATCAATGAAAATATTGCACAAAATCGTGTATTTTCTTAAATTTGCATCATCAAGTTCTTTGTAGGTAAAGTAATAAGTTATCAGTTATAAGGAAAATAGAATCAAATTTCATGTTACTAATTACGATTTACAAATTACCAATAACTAAGAACCATCATTGTGAGGTGATGAAATTGGCAGCCATGCCCTCTTGTCTCGGGGGTGGGGAGTTCGAAACAAAGACAGCGTATAGCCGGTTAAGCCTTATTAGGCCGACAGGGATTGACCACCAAATCTTGCACTGCTCCTAATCGCCTTGTGGAAGTTCGAATCTTCCCCTTACAGCAAAAAAATCCGAATCGACAGATTCGGATTTTTTTATTTGTGCTATTTTGCTTTTTACTCGAAAATTAAATGATACAGTTAATGGCTTCTCTTATCGTTTGGTGTCCTGACTAAACAAAAGAGGATGGACTGGTAAGTATACCAACCATTATTACTTAATATCATACTGCTGATTAAAAATTTTCTAAATGTTAAATCATCTAACATTTTTTAACACGACAAAAAATGAAGTATTCATTCTAGCCTTTATTTTTGTGCCTTTCTAAATCAATTGCGTATTCAAAAATTTATACATGGAATCTGTAGATATTAAAGCCCTCAATGAGAAAATCCAACAGGATAGTGCTTTTCTCGATTTATTGCAAATGGAAATTTCAAAATCTATTGTCGGGCAAAAATATATGCTCGAAAGATTGATGATTGCACTCTTATCGCAAGGACATATTTTGCTGGAAGGTGTACCCGGTTTGGCAAAAACGCTTGCCATAAAATCTTTGTCAGAGGCAATTAATTCTAATTTTTCCCGTATTCAGTTTACACCCGATTTATTGCCTGCCGATATTTTGGGTACGATGATTTATAACCAGGCAAAAGGCAATTTTGAAGTAAAAAAAGGCCCGATATTTTCCAATTTCATCTTGGCAGACGAAATCAACCGTGCACCTGCAAAAGTACAGAGTGCCTTGCTGCAAGCCATGCAGGAGAGAAATGTAACGCTTGGCGATACGACCTATAAACTGGAAGAGCCTTTTTTAGTAATGGCCACTATGAACCCCATTGAGCAAGAAGGAACTTATAATTTGCCGGAAGCGCAAGTTGACCGCTTCATGTTGAAAGTGGTAATAGGTTATCCTGAATTTGAAGAAGAACGGCAAATCATCCGCCAAAATGTAAGTGGTGTCAATCCGGGAATTAAACCTATAGTATCTCCGCAGGAAATTCTAAAAGCTCGTGATACGGTACGCACGGTTTACATGGACGAAAAAATTGAAAAATATATACTGGATATAGTTTTTGCAACCCGTGATCCTCAGAAATATAAAATAGACAATCTGAAACATCTTATTGCATATGGTGGTTCGCCTCGTGCAAGTATCAGTCTGGCTCTGGCTTCCAAATCGTATGCATTTATTAAGCGTCGAGGCTATGTAATTCCCGAAGATGTGAGAGCAGTGGCTCACGATGTTTTGCGTCACCGCATTGGTGTCACTTACGAAGCAGAAGCTGAAAATATCACACAGGAAAACATCATAGATACAATACTGAACAGAGTGGAAGTGCCTTAGCCGATTTGGCAATCTGAATAATTAGCTAGTTTGTAATGATTATTCCATTTAAAATCTAAAATCCAACATTTATCGTTTCCATATGGAAGTAAATGAATTGCTCAAAAAAGTACGTCAGATTGAAATCAAGACCAGAGGCTTGACGAATCATATTTTTTCGGGTGAGTATCATTCTGCGTTCAAAGGACGGGGTATGTCGTTTAGCGAAGTGAGAGAGTATCAGTACGGCGATGATGTGCGCAATATCGACTGGAATGTAACGGCTCGTTTCAGACATCCTTTTGTCAAAATTTTTGAAGAAGAAAGAGAACTGACAGTTATGTTGTTGATAGATGTAAGTAAATCGGTTTTTATTGGCACACAACAGCAACCTAAGAATGAAATTATTTCCGAAATAGCCGGTATCTTATCTTTTTCAGCTATCAAAAATAATGATAAAGTGGGTGTATTGTTTTTTAGTGATAAAGTCGAAATGTATATTCCTCCAAAGAAAGGAAAATCACATATACTGCGTATCATCAGAGAGATTCTGAATTTTACACCTTCTTCTCATAATACCAATATCTCGCTGGCTTTAGCAAGTGTATATAATATGGTGAAACGCAAAAGTATAGTCTTTATCATCTCCGACTTTATGGATGAAAATTATGCAGATGAACTTAAACATGTTGCTAAAAAACACGACACCATTGGTATAAAGGTCTTTGATGCATTGGATAATGAATTACCAAAAATAGGCTTGCTGCAAGTGCAAGATGTAGAAACCGGACAAACACATTGGATTGATACAAAGGATAAAACTACCTTATCAACATATATGGAACGGGGAGTTTTTTACGACAAAAATTTTGAAAACAGTTTTATCAAGGCTGGGGCAGACAAGATAAAAATAAATGCTGCAAAGCCTTATGTGCATCTGTTGATGAATTTCTTTAAAAAACGCGCATAGCTAAATGTGAGAATTTGAAAAATAATTAATGAGAGAATAAAAAAAGTAAAGGAAATTATTTTGAGTTTAAGTTGGTGGCATACTGAGAATTTGTTTGGTAGCATGAGGAAATATAATTCTTCACGTCTTCACATTTCCGGATTTTCATATTGTATCATTCTACTGATTTTCAGTTGCTCCTTTTTACAAATACAGGCGCAGACAGCCACGGCTGTAGTTAAAGAAAAAGAATATCTGATAGGAGACTGGATTCCGGTAGATTTATATGTTGAAGCAAAAAGTAATGCGCGCGTTGTATTTCCGAATCTAAAGGATTCTATCTCTGAGATAATAGAAGTAGCCAACTTTACTACGGTTGACACGGTAAGAAAATCAGGCGTTAACCAATATCATCAGTTAGTAAATTTAAT
>CAYVGM010000303.1:0-3001 GCA_964451125.1 uncultured Chitinophagales bacterium | reverse complement strand
AAAATTGTCAACATTTGTGTATTTGCTCTACATGTAAGTACTGATTGCCTATTTATTAATTATATAAATAATTAATACTAAAAAATACAATAATATAATATATATGCTTTAAAAATGAAATCTAAATCTGGTACTTAAAACAGGCAAGTCCATGATAACCATTGGTTTTTATCGTTTACAAAAGCTTCTTTCAACAAGAAATGACTCTTGTGTAAATTTTAAAATTTGATTTTCTCTGAATATTTGCATCTTAGCGACCGATTTTTTATGGCTAAGTTAGTTTCCAAATATGCGCTGTGTCTGCACCCTGAATTTGTTTATGAATTTTATGATCTTTTTTCACTTTTACAAGTTAACAAAAGAGATAAATTTACCTCATTTAACAGCCTGCCCTTAACTGAAGAAAATTTGCAACGCTGCAGATTGCATTTTAAAGGTAAAAGCTATGGCATTATTGACCAGTTTTGTTTTGAGGCAGTTCGTTTCAGTTTGTCCGAACAAAAAAAGAATTTGAGTAAACAAAAGCTTGGCGGAAATTTAGAGTTATACCTCAACCGAGCCATACTCAGACAGCAATATGAACACTTATTGGCTTTGATACCTGAGCAAGAAAATTTCAGTTTGTATCATAAAATACTCAATGAAGCAACCGGAAATTATTTAATCCGTTCTTGTCGCATCAGCAACGAAACACCTAAGATTTCTTTCAAAGTGATTCAGCTTATTAACGGCATGCTTACCCTCGAAGTTTATGTTGAAGCAGATCAGCAGCTTATCGAAATTTCGCATTTCAATCGTGATGCCTATTTATTGCAAAAAGAAAATGTCTATTATTTGTTGAAGCCTGAAGATGCCAAAGAAATTGATGCCTTTGAAGAGTTGCCCATTGAAAAATACGGAAAACAACCGCATCTTTTTTTACAACATATCGTAAAAAAATTAGAACAAAAATATCCTGTTGATAAAGGCGATTTCTTTGAGGTAAAAAATATTGATGCAGTACCCGTAAACTGCATTTATCTGAGTGAGCTAAACAGCGGTGCATACCTGATGATTACGCCTCAATGGAAATATGAAAACATTTTAATAGAAGGTAATTTTAAGCCCAGCCAAGAAACAACCATTGATGGACAAATTTATCTGGTAAATAGAATTGAGGAAGCGGAAAAAGAATTTCGTGAGATGATAAGAAGACAACATCCCAATTTTGAAAAACAAAACAACGACTACTTTTATCTCACTTTTGATGATGCCAAAAAACGAAACTGGTTTTTGAATTTTTATCACAATATGCTCGAACGTGATGTAGAGTGGATAGGCATGGATATGTTGCAGCATTTCCGCTATTCTACATTTCCTGTCGAAACGCATATCGATGATATCAGCACGACAGATAATATTGTAACTGCCACATTTACCGTTCAATTCGGTACCGAGCAAGTGGACTTGCGCGAACTGCAAAAAATACTTAACAACGGACAACGCTCGGTATTGCTCAACGATAACACGATTGGCGTACTGGATGATGACTGGATGATAAAATATGAAACATTATTAAAACACGCTAAAATAAATAAAGACAAAATCACGATACCTAAATGGCTGTTGATTCAGTCTGAAGAACTTAAACAATCGTCTAAATTGCGCCATATCATCGGGGCTGCATGGTGGCAAAAATGGGATGAATGGCAAAAATCGGATAAATCTGTTATTGCACTTCCCAAAAAGCTACATGCGGAACTTCGCCCTTATCAGCACAAAGGATTTGAATGGATTTGCCTTTTGGGCGAAGTAAATGCGGGAGCTTGTTTGGCAGATGACATGGGTTTGGGAAAAACCCTGCAAACCATTGCATTTTTAGGTCGCGAATATGAAAATGACAGTAAAGCCCGGTTTATCGTGGTATGTCCGAGCTCTTTGATTTATAACTGGAAAAATGAGCTTCAAAAATTTTATCCCGATTTAGACACCTTTATTTATCAGGGCAGCAACAGAAAGCTCGCCGATTATTTTGAATCTGCATCTCCTGTTTTAATTACGACGTATGCTACATTGCGCAATGATATTGATGAACTGAAAACTATTTTCTGGAATACCATAGTTATTGACGAGAGTCATAATATCAAATCAATATATGCCCTTTCTACCAAAGCCGTTTACGAGGTTTCATCAAAACATAAAATTGCGTTAAGTGGTACGCCGGTGATGAACCAGACTTTTGATTTATATGCACAGCTTAATTATTTATTACCCGGTTTTTTAGGTTCGCAAGAGTTTTTCAGAAATGAATATGCGCTTCCAATAGACCGAAACAGGAGCAAAGAAAAAATGGAGGCTTTGCATAAATTGACTGCACCATTTATTTTGCGAAGAACAAAACAACAGGTGGCTACAGACTTACCGGAAAAAACAGAATTGACCTTGTTTTGTGAAATGGGTGACGAACAACGAGAAGCTTATGAATTGATTAAAACGAAAGCCCGACAAAGTGTTTTTCTCAATATAAAAGAGGATGGCTTAGCCAAGAGTAAGCTCAATATTTTGCAAGCTATTTTAAAACTGCGCCAGGTGTGTTGCGCACCTGTTTTGGCAAAAGATGCTGAAATAAAAAGCAACCAATCGATAAAACTGGATGTGCTGATGGACGAATTGCTCAACAATTTATCCGATAACAAAGTACTGGTGTTTTCACAGTTTAAAGATATGCTACATTTGATAGCGGCTGAATTGCAAAAAAACAAGATTCCTTATTTTCATTTTGACGGCGATACGGCAATAACAGAACGTCAAAAAATGGTAGCGGCTTTTCAGGAAGAAGGCAATACCCATCGAGTATTTTTAATGAGTTTAAAAACCGGGAATGCGGGTATCAATTTAACGGCTGCCGACTATGTTTTTCTGATAGACCCCTGGTGGAATACCGCCATACAGCAGCAAGCCATAGACCGCACCCACCGGATAGGACAAACCAAAAATGTATTTGCCTATAAGATGATATGCA
>CAYVGM010000302.1:0-3003 GCA_964451125.1 uncultured Chitinophagales bacterium | reverse complement strand
TTTAAAGATTCTACTTTTACATCTTTATTTAGCTTATTAATATACTCATTAATCTTATCTAATGAGATGTCTTCTATATTGGCTTTTTTAATAAGCGTTAATTCAGTCGCGAATCTTATTTGCTCTTTATACGGCCTGTGTTTTTCTATATTAATATCAGAAATTTTATGATCACCTGTTAATATTCTTTCGTATGCTATTTCGTTATAAAAAGCATATTTCTCGTCCTCAGGTAATTTGTCAATATAAATGATAAGAACATTTTTGTCCTTTATTTTTTTATTTCAAATAATTGAGGATTGACGAATTCAGAAATGTCTAAATTGTTTCTGTGTTCATCTTTAAATTGATGAATAATTTGTTTAATATTTGGTTCATTATTAGGGTTATAACCAGTTAAATGATAATTTTTCTGTTTTGTGTTTTCATTAATCCCAATAATTACAATTCCACCTTTTGTGTTTAAAAATGCACATATTGACTCGTATAAGGATTTCCAATCGTTTCCTGTAGATAAATCTTTCAACTCCAATGTATCAGATTCAAATGGAGTATAAATATTATTATCAATACAATTTTCTATTTCAATTAGTATCTTATCAGTCTCTCTCATTGTATAGAGTCAAAATTACAAAAAAATACTTATCAATAATTCAGCACGCTTCCCAGCCATTTTTCTACACTTTCAGTGGTCATCTCTTTGCGTTTGGCGAGGCTTTCCACTTGGTCTTTGCTTATCTTGCCTATACCAAAGTATTTGCTTTCCGGATGTGAGAAATACCAACCACTCACGGCTGCCGTTGGGTACATTGCCATACTTTCGGTAAGGGTAATACCGGCATTTTTGGTAGCCTCCAAGATGTCAAAAAGCGTAATTTTTTCGGTATGGTCGGGGCATGCCGGATAGCCCGGTGCCGGACGTATGCCTGTATATTTTTCTTTAATTAATTCATCATTCGTCAGACTTTCATTTTTATCAAAAGCCCAAAATTCTTTTCGCACACGCTCGTGCATCCGCTCTGCCAATGCTTCTGCTAATCTGTCTGCCAATACCTTTAATAAGATGGCATTATAGTCATCATGTTTTTCTTCAAAGGCATTAATTTTAGCTTCGATGTCAATGCCTGTTGTAACAGCAAAAGCACCGATATAATCTTCTTTCTGTGTTTGTACTGGCGCAATAAAATCGGCTAAAGAAATATTTGGCAAGCCTTCCGCCTTTTTGTTTTGCTGGCGCAAATGATGTACAACTTTTATCTTGTTGTCTGCTACAATTTCTATATCATCATCGTTGATGGTATTGGCTTTAAAGAAGCCGATTACTGCTTTAGCTGTCAACCATTTTTCTGAACAAATCTTATCCAACATGGCATTCGCATCTGCAAATAATTTTTTGGCTTCATCGCCTACTATCTTATCCTCTAATATTGCCGGATATTTGCCGTGTAATTCCCAAGCCTGAAAAAACGGCGTCCAGTCGATATAATTTCTTAATTCGCTTAAATCGTAATCATCAAAAACTTTAACGCCTAAAAATGTAGGTTTTGGCGGAGTGTAATTTGTCCAGTCTATAGGAGTTTTATTTTTGCGCGCTTCTTCTATGCTAATATAATCTTTAATCACGCCTTTGTTATTGTGCCTGTCGCGCATCACTTCGTATTCTGCCCGTATGTCTTTTTCCAGTTGCAGCGCATCCGCTTTATTCATCAATTGTGTAGCAACAGGAACACTTCGAGAGGCATCTAATACATGTATGGTAGCACCTGAATAGTGAGGTTCTACTTTTACGGCAGTATGCAATTTGGATGTAGTAGCTCCTCCAATTAATAATGGTGTTTTCATGCCTCTGCGCTCCATTTCTTTAGCTACATCGACCATCTCATCTAAAGATGGCGTAATTAATCCGCTCAAACCAATGATGTCCACATTTTGTTTTTGTGCTTCATCTAATATTTTATCGGCGGGTATCATCACGCCTAAATCTATTATCTCAAAATTATTACAAGCCAGCACTACACCTACAATATTTTTACCAATATCGTGCACATCGCCCTTCACGGTGGCTAATAATATTTTACCTAATTTTCTTGCTTCCCCGCTTTGCGAAGCCAAAATATATGGCTGTAAATAGGCTACGGCTTTTTTCATTACCCTTGCCGATTTTACCACTTGCGGTAAAAACATTTTTCCACTGCCAAACAAATCTCCTACTACATTCATGCCGTCCATCAGTGGACCTTCAATCACATGCAAAGGCAAATCGTATTGTTGCCGGCACTCTTCCGTGTCTTCATCAATATATTCGATTAGTCCTTTAACTAAAGCATGTTTTAGTCGTTCATTTACGGGCTGATTTCTCCAAGATAAATCTTCTTCTTTCTTCTTGGCTGTACCTTTTACGGTATCGGCAAATTCTAATAATCTCTCTGTAGCGTCATCTCTTCTGTTGAGTAAAACATCTTCCACTCGCTCCAATAACTCTTTGTCGATATCATCATATACTTCCAGCATAGTTGGGTTCACTATGCCCATATCCATGCCGTGTTTGATGCCATGGTACAAAAATGCCGAGTGCATGGCTTCTCGCACGATATTATTTCCTCTGAATGAAAATGAAACGTTAGACACTCCTCCGGAAACATGCGACCCGGGCAGATTTTCTCGTATCCACCTGGTAGCGTTAAAGAAATCCAGGGCATTGTTTTTATGTTCGTCCATGCCCGTTGCTACCGGAAAAATATTGGGATCGAAGATGATATCGTTGGGATTGAATTTTACTTTGTTGACTAAAATTTCATAACTGCGCTTGCAGATATCTATTCTGCGCTGATAGGAATCTGCTTGTCCGTTCTCATCAAATGCCATGACCACTGTGGCTGCTCCGTATTTTTTTATCAATTTAGCCTGACGAACAAATTCTTCTTCTCCGCCTTTTAAGGAAATGGAATTGACGATAGATTTTCCCTGTACACATTTTAATCCGGCTTCAATAATTTCCCATTT
>CAYVGM010000301.1:0-3014 GCA_964451125.1 uncultured Chitinophagales bacterium | reverse complement strand
AAAACACTAAATTATCCTTATGTTTATAACTACAAAAACAGAAAATGGGGTTAATGATATTTACTGATAAGTTTCTGGCATTTAAATTTAAGAATACCCGTAATTAATTCGATTTTACAGGTAAACTATAAATAGGACACTAAGAATTGGTACTTTTAAAAAATAGAAAATAATTATTATAGAAAGATTATTAAATTTAATTTGTATTAATTTCACCGCGTTTTCCCAATTCTATTAACTGCATATTTTGCGGTTTTCCGTTTTCTATTTCAAAACGCAATATTGTTTTCATCTTATGAAAGCCATGCACTCCTGCTGCTCCCGGATTGATATAAAGTAAATGAAAATTCTCATCTTTCACTACTTTCACAATGTGGGAGTGTCCGCAAACCAAGATATCGGGCTTGTGTTGTTGTATTAATTTTCTAGTTTGCGGTGTATATTTTCCTGTAGCTCCGGCAATGTGTATCAGGAGGATTTTACAACCTTCACGCTCTAAAATTTCATACTCCGGAAATGAAGTGCGCAAGTCAGTACCGTCAATATTGCCATATACTGCAACCAAGGGTTTTAGTGCTGATAATTTATCCGTAACAGCTATTGTACCAATATCTCCTGCATGCCAAATTTCATCCACATCATCGAAATAACGAACTATTTTCTCGTCAAAAAAACCATGAGTGTCGGATAATATGCCAATGCGTTTCATAAAAAGAAAAAGAGGCTTATGAATAAGCCTCCCTTGAAGTTGGTTTTGTTGTTTATGTAGTGGTTGGTTGGGGTGCTGTTGGAATATGTTTTTTGAAATAACGTATCATAAAAAATAAAGAAACTACTATTAAGATACTTACTATTATAGTTACCACTATTGGCATGATAATACTCAAGATACTTCCAGCGATAGACAAGCCATGCTCAGCAGTAGCCACCACCGGATTGGCTACGCCTGCTGTAGCCACAGTAGATGTAGCTCGTGTAAGTGCCGTTCCAGCTTGGATGATACCTGCACTTCCTCCACCAACAATGATGGCTAAGCCCCATTTCAGCATAGGGCTGATTTCTGGCAAAATAGTAGATGCAGTTAATAAGGTACCTGCAATAACAGATGTGGGCGTGGTGATGGTATCCAGGATATTGTCAACAAATGGAATATAATAACCCAGAATTTCTAAAACAGTAGCAGTTGCAAATGCCACAATTGCAGCAGTACTGCCCATCCAGGCGAAGCCTGCACCCAAATGCAGAATGTTCAACTTTGCTGCAATGCTGGCGGCCAGCAAAGGAACAAAAACCCGAAAGCCGCAACTGGCACTCAGGCCGATGCCCATCAGCAAACTCAGCAAAACGGCATGGTTGCTTAAGAAGCCCAGTGTGTCTTTTGATGCAAATTGAATCAGTGTACTATCCATTTTCTATGTTTTTAATTGGTGTATATCAAACTACACACCAAATTTACCAAATAATATTAACATTACTTTAAGCACATTCAACTTGTTTATATCTTTAAAACAGTAGGCAAGAAACAGTTTGTATTTTTGCAACATGGAAATAAAAGGTAAAATAACGCAGCTATTGCCCATGCAAACCGGAGAAGGTAAAAATGGTGTTTGGAGAAAACAGAATATCATTATCGAAACGGATGACAGATACCCTAAACAGGTTTGTATTACCTTATGGGGAAATGTACTGGATGAACTAAATCCGGAAGTAGGCAGCATGCTTTCCGGGGAAGTAGAATTATCAAGCAGAGAGTTTAATGGCAAATGGTACACCGACGTACGTCTGTGGCGTGTAAATAAAGGCGAACAGCAAAGCAGTTCTGCGGCAAGCAAACAGCAGGCTTCAAATGCAAGTCATGCTTTCCAGAATGATGCTCCTGAATATATGGCAAAAGATGAAATGGCATCTACCTCTGCAGAGTATAATGACGATTTGCCGTTTTAATTCATTTTTCTTAGAACCTTTCCTATTGTACTGCATTTTTTAGGATGTATTTGTTATATTTATAGTGCTAATTTTTTCAGTGTTACTATATATAAGCTTCACTACTAATGTCTGAGAATTATCTTCAAAGTGCTATTAAGCAATTCCAATATTATCAGTCTTTAGGAGAAAAGACGATGGCTCAACTCAATGATGAGCAACTGTTTTGGAAACCAAATTCAGATACGAATAGTATTGCCATTATCATACAGCATTTGAGTGGAAATATGTTGTCGCGTTGGACGGATTTCTTAACTTCTGACGGAGAAAAAAATTGGCGTAACCGAGATGAGGAATTTGAAGAATTTATGCATACCAGAAACGAATTGCTTCAACGCTGGGCAAAAGGTTGGGAATGCTTATTTACTGCTTTAAATTCGTTGAAAGAGGAAGATCTTTCTAAAATTATTTATATCCGGAATCAGGGACATACCGTAACGGAAGCTATCAACCGGCAGTTGGCACATTATGCCTATCATATAGGTCAGATAGTATTTTTGGGTAAAATGTGTTGCGACTCAGCATGGCAATCCTTATCTATTCCTAAAGGAAATTCTGCGGTTTATAATATGGATAAATTCTCACAAGAAAAACAAAAGCAACATTTTACCGATGAGTTTTTGAAGAAGGATTAAAATTATTTTTTTGTCTTAAAAAAACATCTCGTGTAATGCCATAACAATTCGTATCTGTTTGTTGATGGTCGTAGGTAGTGAAATCACTAAAAAATGCTCCTTCATATCTCAGTCCGCATTTTTCCAGTACGCTTACAGATGCTTTGTTGGATGGAATTACTTTTGCAAACAAGCGTTGAAACTCCAATTGATTGAATACAATTTGCATAAGAGGTAGTATGGCTTCACTTGTTAAACCCCTGCATACAAAATCTTCATCTATAAAATAGGCAAGCTCGGCTTGTCGTTTTTTCCAGTCCAGCGCTTTTAAGTTGAGATGTCCAATGAGTTGCCAGTTTTCTTTATAAAAAAGTAAAAAGGCATAATCTTTATTTTTATTACAGTCAACTATATTTT
>CAYVGM010000300.1:0-3048 GCA_964451125.1 uncultured Chitinophagales bacterium | reverse complement strand
AAAAAAGATTTTGAATTTCTACGGATTTTTCTTGACCCGGAAAAGGACCTTCATCCGTTTTAGCACGTTTTACTTTTTTGGTAATCGCAGATTCGTCTTCAAATAAAAATACGGCATTTCCTTCTCCTTCACTTTTTCCCATTTTCCCGCTTCCATCCAGTCCGGGAACTTTTATAAGCGTACCACTTGTATCAAAAGCTTGCGGTTCCGGAAAAAATTCTACGCCGAATTTGTGATTAAACCGAACAGCAAAATTACGTGTCATTTCCAAATGTTGTTCCTGGTCTTTGCCCACCGGAACTTTATTGGCTCGATGTATTAAGATGTCAGCCGCCATCAAAACAGGGTAGGTGAGAAGTCCGGCATTGATATTTTCGTTGTGTTTTTTTATTTTTTCTTTAAATGAAGTACATTTTTCTAATTCTCCTTTATAAGCCAACATATTCAAAAGTGTATAAAGCTCAGAAATTTCGGGCACATCGCTTTGAATATAAATGACAGATTTCTCCGGATCGATACCACAAGCCAAATACTCAATTAAAGTAGCTCTGACAGACTTTTTTAACAGTTCAGGGTCGGGATGAGTGGTCAATGCATGTAAATTTGCTATAAAAAAGTAACAATCATAATTTTCCTGCATTACTAAAAAATTGCGAATTGCACCAAAATAATTGCCTAAATGCAAATTTCCGGTGCTTCGGATGCCACTTAATACACGTTCTTTCATGACACAAAGGTATAAAAAAGCCATTATTTACTGAAAAGGTATTGAAATTTGTATATACATATAAAAAAGATGACATAATAATTTGTTTCTCTCATTAAAAATGGTTAAATTTATGCTGAGAATTTTATTTGATTTAAATCAACCCCCTTGATTATGAATAAATTTATACAATCTTTATTCTTATTATTATTACTTATTATGATTACGCAATCACATGCGCAATCTAACAGAATGGATAAAAAATATGCTGTTCCTCAACAAGAAAAACAAACTCAACAAAATCCTGTTGAAGCCAAAGACAAAACGCAAGAATTTGTTCCGACTGTAACAGAACCTGAGAAAAAGATGAAACAGGTTTTAAAAAAAACTGTAACCTCTGAAAATAAAGAAAAAAAAGTTACTTCAGATAAACAGCATGATAAAGACTCACTCATGGCTGCTGATAGTAAGGTATTACTTGAAAATAATAATATTCATGTTGACTTGACCACTACTTACTTTCATGAAGAAGCAATAGTTGAGGAAAAAAATACAAAATCAGAAGTTGTAAAACAAAAACCTGTTAAATCTGAAAATTACAAACCTCATACAGTAAGAGAAGATATTCAAAATGTACAAGTTCAACGACAATCTTCTTCATCAATTTCAGACATGAAAAAAGTTTATCTGAAAGAAGAAGCTGCAGAATTAGAAAAAGAGATTGAATTATTTAAAAACGATCCAAATTATAATTTAGCTGAAAAACAAGCACAACTCGAAAAGGTTAAAAAGCTTATTCAATAACCCCCTGATTGAATATTTATGAAAAGAAATATACACCTAATATTTTTAATTGCATTTTTTTTAGTAACCACACTAAAAACAAAAGCACAATTATCCAATAACTGCTCGAATGCAGTACAAGTATGTAACAATCAATTAGCAGAGCAATTAGATGATGGTTTTGGAACTCAGGAATGCCCTACAGGAGGTTGTGGTTGTATGCTTGCCGGAGAAAAAAATACACGTTGGTTCAAAATTGTAGTTGCTACAGGTGGTACTTTAGAATTTACTATCCGTCCTTACAATGGTACAGCAGATTACGACTTTTCTGTTTGGAATCAAGGAACAACAGTTGCAGCACCTTATAATGGAGCTTGTCCATCCGGCCCTCGTTTAGGCTCCCCTGACAGGTGTAATTTTGCTGCTCCCGCTTCTCCTACAGGAATTGTGGGTACAACAAACGGAAACTCAAACGGCGCATCCGGTAATTTATTTTCCAATAATATGACGGTTACTGCAGGTCAAGTAATATATATTATGATAGATAACTATGATGGTACTCAAGAAGGTTTCTATTTAGATTTCTTCGGCGGGGCAGTTGGTTCTGGTACGGGTACTACAGCTACATTTTCTTGCAGCGGAGTAAATCAATGTACATCTTGTAATGATGCAGATTGTAAATCTTATTACTTTGCCAGCCCTGATGATTATTCTTTTGATGAAACTGCAGCAAATGGAGCTTGTCATTCTAATTTTGCTTATGCCTCTGTAAAAACAGCTACAGTTTGTGGTACATTTACAGTACCGGCACCATTTACAACTGTTCAGTTTCCAACCAATCGTGGCTATGAAATCACTACTACAAATGGCGCTAATACTTCTACTTGTTTAAATTCAGCATTAATTACTTATCAAGTGTGGGATGTATGTACGAATGCACCTCTAACTGCAGTATCACCGGGTGTTTACTCAGGATTAAATAATGTTACATCATATAAAGTATGTAAAACGATTACTGTAACCGGAGCTGATTGTTGGCTAAGCAGAGTTTGCTTGCCTTATTGGACCATGGTGCAAAATGATGTTGTGTGTAGTGCTACACCACTAACGGTTAACGCAGCTGCCGTATCAGGTACAAATGCCGGAGCATCTTCTGATTTAGATGCGGGCTGTACAGGGTATCAAGATGTTTATTATTCCTTCGTTGCCCCTGCATCTGGTCGTGTTCAGGTTAATGTAATACCCAATGCAACTTCTGACGTAAAAGTAAGTGTTTTAGGACCAATGGCAGGGTTAGACGGTGGAATTAATGATTGTAATCTTTCCTGTAGTGCTATTTCTGAAAGCAGTGTTACGGCAGGTTGTAATGATGAAGCAGGTACAGGTGGTACAGAACGTTTGTTTGCTTTCGTCGTTCCCGGACAAACTTATTATGTGTGGATTAGTGGTACTTTATTCAGACCTACAGCAACCTTTACAGTTCAATTAACTGAAACTATTACCGGCAATGCAGTGCCAACTCCAGGTCCCGATATAATTGGATCGCCCGACCCGATTCC
>CAYVGM010000299.1:0-3071 GCA_964451125.1 uncultured Chitinophagales bacterium | reverse complement strand
TGCATGAAGTAGGTTTTTCCATTATGCGCTCATCAGACGACAGTGTTTTATACAATATGCCCGCTGAGCATGTACACGAAATTCCATTCCTGTATCAGGACACTTTAGTTGTTCCTGTAATGATGCATACAGACGCAAAAATTAAAGTAGAGGCAGCAGACCACAATGAAAACATGTCTGAGAAAACAGTATCCTTCCATATTCACCCTATGTAAAAAAATTAAAATTCAATTCTTATGAAAAAAAATACTTTATTCAGTCTTATCACCCTATTCATTTTAGGTTTATCATCTTGCAAAAAAGATGAAGTTAGCGTAGCAAAAAAACAAGTAGTAAACTTCCACTGGCATTCTATGGTGGGTACTGACGATGCCGCTTTTGGCGTTACCTACACGTCAAACGGCGTCCGCTTTAAATTGACCGATTGGAGATATTATGCTTCTAATTTTGTGTTGATAAAAGAAGACGGCACAGAATATCCTGTTGACGGAAAAGTGTTCTTAATCAATATTGCAAACAGCGATTACAGCTTAGACAGTGTACCCACCGGCAACTATAAGGGGTTTAAATTTATAGTGGGCTTAGATTCGGCGACCAACCACAAAGACCCAACTACTTATGATGCCAGTAACCCCTTGTCTATCCAGTCACCATCTATCCATTGGTCATGGAATTCGGGTTATATCTTTATCAAAATAGAAGGAAAATACGATTCTACACTGGCTCAAACGGGTGCAATTGACCAACCTTTCTTCTATCACGTAGGTACTGATAACCTGAAAAGAACAGTAGATATGACCGACCATGCCTTTACAGTAAGTGCAGATGGTGCTACTACTTTGCATCTAGAAATGGATATGCTGAGCATTTTGCAAAACATCAATCTTAGAACAGAAAATGCCACACATACTATGGATAATATGCCGGTTGCTATGAAAGTAGCCAATAATATTCCGGGTTCTTTTGAGTAAGTTTTTCACATAAATTGTTTGTTATGAAAACGCTGTTTGGGTTTGCATTTTTAGTTTTATTGCTATTGTCTTGTAAAAAAGAAGGTACGCCTGCAACGCCTTATCCACTTGCCATTCCAAAAGGATTTCCGAAGCCGGTCATTCCTCCTGATAACTATCCCACTGAAGACCGTGTTGAGTTTGGCAGGCGTTTGTTTATGGATCCTGTTCTTTCCAAAGACAGCAGCATAGCCTGTGTGTCTTGTCATAAGCTGGATATGAAGTTTACTGATGGTTTGCCGGTCAGTATCGGTATTGAAGGACGACATGGTATACGCAATGCACCTACTATCTTGAATTCGGCTTATCTTAACACTACGCTTTGGGATGGTGGTGTGCCCAACTTGGAACAGCAAGTGCTGGCACCCATTGAAAATCCAAATGAAATGGATTTCAATTTACCGGATATCGTAGCCCGGTTAAATCAGATAGCATCTTATAAGGAACTCTCCATGAAAGCATACGGGCAACTCCCCAGTATTTACAGCTTAACGCGGGCAATTGCTTGTTTTGAACGTACCTTGTACACCGGCATATCAAAATATGACAGATATACCTATTACAATGACCCTAATGCACTTAACGATACTGAAAAGCGGGGAATGACCTTGTTTTTTAACGAGCGTGGTGATTGTTTTCATTGTCATGGCGGTTATAATTTCACCGATCACAGTTTCCAGAATAATGGTCTGTATGAATATTATGCCGACTCCGGGAGAGCCAGAATAACATTAAATGATGATGATGTTGGTTTGTTTAAAGTGCCTTCACTGCGCAATGTTGCCAACACGGCTCCATATATGCATGATGGTTCTCTGGCAACGCTTGAAGCCGTTATTGAGCATTACAACAGTGGCGGAAAATATCACAGAAACAAGAGTTCTATCTTATACCAGATGCATTTGACAGTACAAGAGAAGGCAGATTTGGTCGCCTTTTTGAAGGCATTGTCAGATGAATGATAATGAGTGAACAAATTCCGGTTCCTCATATGTGTTTATTTTCTGGGGAGGGCGCGCCTGCGGCACGCCCTCCCGTTTTTTTATCGTTTCCCCAAATAATTAGAATACTGTATATTTGTTCCGATGAGCAAAAAACTATCCGTAATTGTTCCGGCTTATAACGAAGAAAATACTATACAGCATATTTTGAAAAAGATTGCCGAGGTTTCACTTATTGAAAATCTGCAAAAAGAGATGATTGTTGTGAATGATTGCTCAACAGATGATACCGAAATGAAAGTCAAGGAATTTCAGACGCAATATCCCGAACTTGAGATTCGCTATTTCAAACACGAAACAAACAAAGGCAAAGGCGCAGCCCTGCGCACCGGATTCCAAAATGCCAACGGAGATTTTGTCATCGTGCAGGATGCAGACCTCGAATATGACCCGAATGAGTTTAATATTTTAGTTAAGCCTATCCTCGACGGATTTGCCGATGTGGTGTACGGCTCAAGATTTATGGGTGGAAGGCCTCACCGTATTTTATTCTTTTGGCATACCATAGGCAATAAATTATTGACGTTTATCTCTAACATGTTTACCAATCTTAATTTGACGGATATGGAAACCTGTTATAAAATGTTTCGCAGAGAAATTATCCGGCAAATAGAACTAAAGGAAAACCGTTTTGGCTTTGAGCCCGAAGTAACTGCAAAAGTTGCAAAGATTCCTAAAATCAGGATATATGAAGTAGGCATTTCTTATTATGGCAGAACCTATGAAGAAGGTAAAAAAATCGGCATGAAAGATGCTTTCAGGGCACTTTATTGTATTTTGAAGTATAATTTATTTAGTTGACCTATAACATCAATTCTTCTATAAAGGCATTAAGTTTAATTTTGTTCTTAGTGCTAATAGCAAGTTGTAAGAAACAGACTTGTTTGGAAGAAATATGTGATACCGTTTACGTTCCAAATTCTGTAATAGATTCACTACAAGACAGTATTATTCATCTTATTGAAGACATTAGTACTTCAGATTATTTTGTATATAATGCAAAAGATAATTATGAAAACACCATGGAGTGCGCAAAAATCATAGCCTATCAAAATGATAC
>CAYVGM010000298.1:0-3081 GCA_964451125.1 uncultured Chitinophagales bacterium | reverse complement strand
ATACTTGCTATCAACAACCCTTTTTCGGTTACAGGTGCTAATCCGCCTGTCTTACTAGTCATATTTAAAAATGCTATAAATTCATTCATAGAGAGTTTTTGACCTAACAATGTAGCAACTGTGCTTACATCTTTAGATGGCACACCCATACACCATGTAATTGGGTAGAATAATTTTCCAAAAATCCAATCTAGAGTCAGCTTAAAAGGAAAATGTGCAAAAACTCCAATTTTTGTGAGTAGATAATTCACTAAAGCTATCAATGCAACAAATCCAATAATCATAGCAATTACATTTACAGAAATTTTCATCCCATCGCTAGCACCATGACTAATTGCATCTATAATATTGGTATATGGTGTTTTTACTTCTAATTTCACATTTCCCATTGTCTGGCTTTCTTCTGTTTCCGGAAATACAATTTTTGAAATCACCAATGCGCCCGGTGCTGCCATAATACTGGCGGCTAATAAATATTCTACTTTTGCTCCAAAACCTACATATACTACCAAAATACCTCCTGCAATACAAGCCAAACTTCCAGACATGGAGGCCAGTAATTCACTGTTTGTCATAGTTTGCAAATAAGGGCGTATCATTACTTGCGCTTCCACTTGCCCCACAAAAGCACTGGCTACATTACTCAATGCTTCTGCACCAGAAACACGCATTATAAAATTCATAGCTTTTGCAATGATAGATACAATCTTTTGCATAAGACCAATATGATATAATATGGCTACCAATACACAAACTAAAATGATTGTTGCCATTACACTAAATCCAAAAATAAAAGGTGTGTCCTTAGGCGATGTTGCAGTCTTTTCAATTACAGTTCTAAACGGCAAATCTCCATGTGTTGCTGTACTTGATATGAGTCCTCCGTAAACAAAAGCTGCTCCTTCATGAGCAAAGTCTTCAATATGTTCCATAATCTTACCCAGTGTCTGAAAGAAATTTTTAATTGGTGTAATTTTTAAAATACAAACTGCAATTACGATTTGTAATAACAAGCCACTTCCTACAAGTCTGAGATTAATTTTCTTTTTGTTGTTTGAAAATAAGAATGCAATGCCTAAAATTACGACAATGCCAATGAGTCCTTGAAAACGCTCCATAAATGTTACTGTGTTTTAACAAATATAAAGGTATTTTTTGCTTTTTTCGTTTTTTTGAAAATAATGTGATTAGTAGCTTGTTTTGACAAAAATAAATGCTATAAATTTATGTAGTCAGGTCTTCCTACCTGACTACAGTGGAAGACCCGATTTTCTGTGTCGTCATAAGTTTCCTTCTGACGAAATAACTGTCAATGAAAAGACTTGGATTTATTGGGATATTTCAGTCAGGTCGGAAGACCTGACTACACTGGAAGATCTGATTATACTTGAAAAACATGCATGTTTATTTACAAGGCATGTTTTGGTGTTTCCATATTTTTCATCTCATCTTCATAAGCGAGTTTTACAGCATCGGCTACGCGTCTTGCAACCTGCATATCCAATGTAGATGGTACGATATTATCGCGATTCAATTCTGCTGTTGGCACGCAATCGGCAATGGCATACGCAGCAGCTACTTTCATTCTTGGCGTTATTCTTCGTGCCCGCATTTCGAGTGCACCTTTAAAGATTCCGGGAAATGCCAGTACATTATTAATCTGATTGGGTATATCGCTTCTTCCTGTTCCTACCACACCTGCGCCACCTTTATAGGCTTTTTCCGGAGAGATTTCCGGGTTTGGATTAGCTAAAGCAAAAATAACAGGATCTTTACTCATGGTCATTACATCTTCTGTAGTAATTACATTACCCTGACTAACTCCAATAAAAACGTCTGCACTTTTCATGGCATCTTTCAACGTACCTTTCATATTATGCGGATTGCTGTATTTCAGAATTTCACGTTTAAAATCATTCAAATCTGCACGGTCTTTATGAATAATACCCTTAGTGTCGCACATGATTATCTGCTTCACGGGTGTGCAGTAATTTTTATCCACTTCGTGGCAAAGCAGTAACTTGGAAATTGCTAACCCGGCAGCTCCAGCTCCGTTTATGACAATTTTGAGATCTTCAATTTTTTTGTCTAATAATTTACAAGCATTGACCAAACCCGCTAATACTACTATGGCCGTTCCATGTTGGTCGTCGTGAAAAACAGGAATACCCAATGTTTGCAATCGTTCTTCAATTTCAAAACAACGAGGTGATGAAATATCTTCGAGATTAATTCCTCCAAAAACGGGAGAAATATTGCGAATGGTTTGGATGATATCTTCTGTATTTTGTGTAGCTAAACAAATCGGAAAGGCATCGATGCCCGCAAATTTTTTAAATAACATCGCTTTGCCTTCCATAACGGGAATGGCTGCTTCTGCTCCCAGATTTCCCAAGCCCAATATAGCTGAACCATCCGACACAACTGCAACAGTGTTGTTTTTAATAGTTAAATCCCAAACTTTTTCTTCATCGTTGGCAATTTGCTTTACCGGCTCTGCCACTCCCGGCGAATAACATAAAGTCAAATCTTTTTTAGTTTTTAACTCTGTTCGTAAAGAGATGGAAATTTTTCCTCGCAATTTTTCATGCAATGCCAGTGATTCTCTCGAATAATCTTTCATAAAAATAAATTAATTGGGAGCGACTAAGATAGCAGTAAGTTTAAGATAATTTATTTAATAAAAGTTATCGAATTGTTGAGTTTAGAGTATATCCCCGAATACAATATATATATTATATAATATATAATTTAGTTAATTTTACGATTTTACTACTTCTTCAATTTATCAATAAAGCCTTGCATAATTGCACGAGTTTCTGATGCCCACCATTGTTGTTGAAATATTTTCATATCGAAATCTGAAATGGAATGCATAGATTCCAGCAAATCAAAACGCAATTGTCGCTTGGTTTGACTCCAGGCATTCGTGTTGTATCGCAGGTATTTTTTTAATTGTATTTCGGCTTGTGTCAATACGAGTTCTTTTGGGCAAACTTCATCTACCAGTCCTATTTCCATTGCATGTTCCGGTGAGTACAATTTACCTTCCATCAAATATTGATAGGCACGCTTGCGTCC
>CAYVGM010000297.1:0-3096 GCA_964451125.1 uncultured Chitinophagales bacterium | reverse complement strand
GTTTCTTCAGTGATTTCAGATACAACGGTTATTTGTTTATCATCTGCAATAATCTCATTATTATCGGTTTGCTGAAGTTCAGAAATGTTTTCTCTTGCTCTTTCTTCTTTTAGTTTTTGAATATTGGCTAAGATAATGTCTGAAATATGCAGTTGGGATTTAGAAGCATCTGTATTATCTGTTTCTGCATTTGAAACATCTGAATGAATTTCATTAGTTTGGTTATCTTGTTTGCTTACTAAAATGATTTCTTCATTTTGTGTAATCGGATGAGTCAGTAATCGGATTTCTTGATTTGTTTCAATTGTTTGTGCCTCATCACGCTTTTCCTCTTTAATATCATCCTGCAACGTAGTTTCAGAAATTTTATCTTGTTTATCAAGTTCGATAATCGTATTTACTCGAGTATCAATTTCAGTATTTTCTTTAATTGAAGCAATTTCATCGCTTGTTGATTCTATGATTTCATTTTGTAAATTTTGTGCAATATCTGTACAATGAACTTGCTCTTTAGTTACATTTTGTACAAGGTTGATTTCTGCATTTTCTGAAGTTGAAGATTGAAGATTTCTTTCTTCTTTTAATTTTTGAATTTCCAATAAAATCTGGTCGGCAATGCTTAATGTTGTTGTTTCCACTTTTGTGGTTTCAGGTTTAATTTCAGCTGATAAATTCGGTAAATCTTCTTCAGTTTTTGTATTAACGTTTACCAGCATTTCCCGAATATCATTTGATTCATCAACTACAGTATGTTCAGCATTATTAATTTCCGTTTCTACCAGTTTTTCTAACTCCGTATCTTCAGCTTGCGTTAGTATAATTTTTTCTTCATTGCTAATTGATTGCTGTATTTCGGGATCAATTTTTGTATTTATATCAGCCTGTATAGTTTCATTTGTAATAATAATTTTTTCTGCCGTAGCCGGAGTGTTATTTTGCAGTAACTCATTTAGCTTATCCCGATGCAAAACATAAAATGCAGTTGTTGAAACAGCTTCCACAGATGGTGTTTCTTGTTTTAATAATGCGGCTACATGAAATAAACTGACATACGGATATTTTTCTTTCAACAAAGCAATTTGTTCCTTCGGAAGGGAAAGAACGGTTTTAGGATGTAAAGCTATGTCAAATAATATTTGCTCCATTACCAGTTGCCGAAAGTTTTATTAAAAATTTGTTGCACAATTCTATCGAAGATATCATTAATTTTTGAATTTTCGACTTCATTCAGTTGTTTATTGGCATCAAAATTTTCTCCGTCGCTAAAGGTTTGAGAGAAGTTTTTCTTCGCATCTAATTTGTTTACATAATCTACTTTTACACTTACATTGAGCCTGTTTTGTGAAGTAGTATTGGCATCTGAAAGAATTACAGGACTAACCGAGTAATCCGTAATAGTACAGCTGAAATCGACATCTGCATTTTGTTGTACCAAATCCATCCTGGTTTCACTGGTGAATTTATCTTTCAGCTTTTCTGTGAACAAGGACGCTGCCCGAGGATTTTGTATTACTGCAATATTAATAGTAGGATTTACCGAATAGGTTTTTAAGTTCGGGTCAACACTGGCATCTGTAAAACGATATATTTTGCACGACGTTATAATAGCACTAATTGCAATAAAAACAATCAGGTTAAAGACTAATTTTCGTATAATTAGCGGAGTGTTTTTACCTGAAAACAGTTGACTATTTCTCCAAATCATATTCCTTAATTTTTCGGTAAAGTGTACGTTCTGAAATGCCTAAGTCAGATGCTGCATCACGACGTTTGCCTCTGTGTTTATCTAATGCTTTTACAATCATATTTTTTTCCATTTCTGCCAGCGATAAATTTTGCGCTATACTTTCTTCTTCGTATTGTAGCTCTTCATTGATGATGATAGTTGGATTGTGGTGTGTGGCTGGAAGTGTGTTTTCGTGATTGGGAAGTGTGGCTTTATGTGTAGCCGGGATTTCATTCATTACATCACTAAAATCAACACGGGCATTTTGCACATTGCCATTTGTCGCATTCCATACAAAACGTTTCAGCTCATTCAAATCGTGTTTGATATCAAAAATCATTTTATACAGTAACTCTCTGTCTGAAAAAGTAGTAGAATCGTGTTCAGCATTTTTTAAAACAGGCAAAGTGGATATTCTGTTTTCCGGAATAAATTGTGCCAGTTCGTCTTTAGTTACAATTTTATCTTTAGCCAGTACGGAAACTTGCTCAGCTATATTTTTAAGTTCCCGTATATTGCCCGGAAAAGAATAATGCATCAATAAATTGCGTGCATCTTCGCTAAGTTGAACAGGTTGCATTCGGTATTTTTCAGAAAAATCGGATGCGAATTTTCTGAATAAAAACGGGATATCTTCTTTGCGGTCGCGCAAAGCCGGTACATGAATAGGCACGGTATTTAAGCGATAATACAAATCTTCTCTGAATTTGCCTTGTTGTATTAATTTGGGTAAATCGACATTAGTGGCAGCGATTACACGTACATCAGTTTTTTGCACATTAGATGAACCCACTTTGATAAATTCACCGCTTTCCAGCAAGCGCAATAATCGGGCTTGTGTACCGACAGGCATTTCCCCGATTTCATCCAAAAAGATAGTGCCGCCGTTAACCGTTTCAAAATAACCTTTGCGTTTATCGTGCGCACCGGTAAATGCACCTTTTTCGTGGCCGAAAAGCTCTGAATCTATTGTGCCTTCCGGGATGGCACCACAGTTTACGGCAATAAAGTTTTCATGTTTACGAGTGGAAAGAGAATGAATGATTTGGGAGAAAATTTCTTTACCCACACCACTTTCTCCTGAAATAAGTACAGACAGATTAGTAGGGGCTACGCGTATTGCAATATCAAGTGCTCTGTTGAGTAAAGGAGAATTGCCGATGATGCCGAAGCGTTGTTTTATTGATTGAAGTTCCACGAGGATAATTAATTAATGAGAAAATTTGAAAATGTGAAGATGAGATAAATTGTTTAGGAGTTACGTGTTAATTAGTATGTTGTTTTATTTCCATTATAATGTCTTTCATAATTGTATTTACAAAATTATTTATTTCGTCTTGAGAAAGTTGTTCGTTGTAATAGGCAATAAC
>CAYVGM010000296.1:0-3101 GCA_964451125.1 uncultured Chitinophagales bacterium | reverse complement strand
TTATATTTTTTCTGGTCAGACATGTCTGAGTAATTTACATTTCCTTTAAACAGTGAATAGGGTGGGGTAGATTGTGCAGAAAAAGATACTTGTGAACCACTTTTAGGATAGATGATATCGTCTACCGAATTTCGTGAAAGTGTGTATTTAAAGTTAAGATCATTAGAGAAACCGTTCGTGAATGTGAACACACTGGAATAGTTTTTTAATACATAATATTGATAATTGACTTCAAATTGTTCCTGAAAGAAATCGTCAGGAACTTTTTTTCTTCTTCCTAGTCCTAGAGACAATCCCCAAATATTCAGTTCACCAAATTGCACATCTGATTTAGGTCTTCCGTTTGTAATACGATTTACAAATGGGGTAACGCTGAATGAATTAGGTTTTTTGCCTCCTAACCAAGGTTCTGTAAAAGACATGTTGAGCGATTGGTAATAGGCCCCATTAGATTGTGCCCTTACACTAAGTCTCTGTCCATCACCGGATGGAAGAGGCTGCCAGGCTGCCTTTTTGAATAAACTGCGTGCAGAAAAATTGCTGAAAGAAACTCCTAAAGAACCTACAACACGTCCTTGTCCGAATCCACCGGATAGTTCTAACTGATCGGAGGATTTTTCTTCAAGAGTATATTCAATATCCACCGTTCCGTTTTCAGGATGAGGAATTGGATTTATCCCCATTTTTTCTGTATCGAAATACCCCAATACAGAAAGTTCACGTTGAGACCTCATTACATCGCTTCTTCTGAATAACTGACCAGGGCGAGTTCGTATTTCGCGCATGATTACTCGGTCATTCGTTTTTGTATTCCCTCTAACAATTACTTTGTTGATGGTAGCTTGTTTTCCTTCGTAAATCTGTATCTCCATATCAATGGAGTCGCCTTCTACCAATACTTCTACAGGAGTAGCCTGAAAAAATAAATGACCGTCATCCATATACAATGAACTGATATCTGTACCATTAGGATTCATCGTAAGGCGAGATTCAAGTAGTGATTGGTTAAAAACATCTCCTCTTTTTATGCCTAATATTTTGTTAAGGTCTTTTGATGCGTACTTTGAATTACCTACCCACGTTATATTTCTAAAATAATATTTCTTCCCTTCATTTATATAAAGATCGACTCCAATATAGCGGTCTCCAATTGTATAAACCGTATCTTTTATTATGGCTATATCCCGATAGCCTTTGGTGTTGTAAGCTGCAATGATTTTTTTCTTGTCTTCATCGTATTTAGATTCTAATAAAGTATGAGAATTGAAAATAGTATACCATCTTTTTCGTTTAGTATCTTTCATGGTTCTTCTTAATTTACTACTTGCGAGGTTATTATTACCATGAAAGTTCACCTCTTTTATTTTTATTTTTCTTCCCTTACTAACGTTGATATATAGGATAACACTATTAAGCATAGCACTGTCTTTTTGTTGAGCAATAACAACTTTGGTATTCATGTACCCTTTGTCAGTAAAATGATCTAAAGCTGTGTTTTTAATATTTACTACCAGATTGTCGGTTACTACTTTTCCCCTGTTTAGTTGTAGTTTTTCTTTTATATCATCAATCTCTCCCTTTTTTAATCCTTTAAAAGTAAATTTTGATAAACGAGGGCGTTCCTTTACTTGTATTTCAAGAAATATATTTTTGCCTTGTATTTTGGTAGCCACAACCTGTACATCTTCAAAAAATCCTTCTTTCCAAACGTTTTTAATTGCAGTTGCTACCGCATCCCCCGGTACTTTTATTTTATCACCGACTATTAAACCACTTATTGATAATAGAACACCATTATCCAGTGTAGTAGCGCCACTTATGGTAACCCCGGCAATTTCATATTCTTTCGGAGCAATATCACTATTCAGGGTTGTATCAAGAGAGGTATTTTGCTGAGCAAAAGAAAATAAAGAGAAGAGAAAAATAAAAACAAATAGAAGTGCAGGTGAAAGGCTGCTACGTTTTGTATAGGTGTTTGTAAGCATAAATGTTTTTATTACATCGATTATTAAAACCGTATGATATGGTATTATAATGAAGACGTTAATTGCTCACTTGTTTTTCCAAACCTTCTCTCTCTGCTCTGAAAATCAATTATTGCATTTAGAAAATCATCCTTTCTGAATTCGGGCCAAAGTTTTTCTGTAAAGTACAATTCAGAATAGGCGATTTGCCATAAAAGAAAATTACTTATTCGTTGCTCCCCACTGGTTCTTATAAGCAGTTCAGGATCAGGAATGGTATGGGTGCATAGATAAGAAGAGAATAGTTTTTCATCTATTTCGCCTGGATTTAGCTCTTTTTTGCTCACTTTTGCCGCAATATTTTTTATTGCATGAATGATCTCCCACTTAGAACTGTAACTAAGTGCGAGCACAAGTGTTAGTTTGTCGTTTTTTGAGGTTTGGTTGATAGCATCGTTCAATTCAATTTGACAATTTTTAGGTAATGATTCTATATTACCAATTGCCTTTAGTCGTATGCTGTTTTTATTTAAAGTGCCTACCTCTTTATGAATAGTGCTTACTAAGAGCTCCATTAATGCATCTACCTCCGATTTTGGCCTATTCCAATTCTCGGTTGAAAAGGCATATAAGGTGAGGTATTTAATACCAATCTCTGCTGCAGTTTCTGTAACATCCCTTACGGATTGAACACCTTGGTGATGGCCAAAAATGCGTTCCTTGCCCTGTTGTTTTGCCCACCTCCCATTGCCATCCATAATGATGGCTACATGAGTTGGTAATTTAGCGTTATCTATTTTAGATATATCAGCCATGCGTGTAGGGCGACAAAAGTAATGTAAAATTTATGCTAATTACATGTAAATAAGGATTAGATGAGCATTTTTAACAATTTATATATCTTTGCTTCAATAAGTGAAAATAATATGAAGAAAAAATTTTATTCAATACTATTAATTTTGTTTTTTACCCTATTAATAGTTGTTGATATACATGCAACTGGCCCTCCGGGTCCTCCTATGGGTGGTGGTGGTCCAACTTGTTGGCCGCCCCCTTGTGGAATCCCTTTAGATGGAGGGTTAAGTATTTTAATTGCAGCCGGTGTTGGACTTGACGGTAAAAATTTTTACGATTCGC
>CAYVGM010000295.1:0-3145 GCA_964451125.1 uncultured Chitinophagales bacterium | reverse complement strand
AATGACAAAAATAAGGTACTTCTTTCACATTTGCAATAGTTAGGTTAAAAAATGTAAAGATTTTATTAAAAATAGTTCTAATGCATGTTGGAAATGAAGTAATTGCGTTTTGATGTTTGTCAATTTTATTTTAGTATTTAAGAATTTATTAAACATGTAGTGAATAAAATTTACTTTACGTTGCCGTCGGGTCTTCCGTGTGACGTCAGGTCTTCCGACCTGACGGGCATCGAACGTCGGACCGTCGGATGGAAACATCCGACGGCTCGGAAAGAAATTAATGTATTATTTTGGCAAAATATTTGCTATTCTGTAATTGTGATTTTTTATTACTTTCGCAAAAAAATTTAATCATGAAAATTTTTGGTACATTATTATTAATATTTCTGTTGTTAACTACACAGGTTACTTTAGCACAGAAGACAAAATCAAATACAAAAACAACTTCAAAGTCGATACCTTCCAATAATAAAAGTAAAGAAGTAACAGCTACTAAGAAAGAAACATTACCTTCTAAGAAAAATAATGAAACAAAAAATTCTGCTCAAAGTACTAAAGGTTGTTCATCTTGTCCTGGGTTTGAAGGAATTGTATTGAGTACAAATAGTAATGGAAATTTTAGTTTTGATTCAATTGCAAAAAGCTACAACAGTAATGTAAATACGGAGCTTGTCGGAGGAATTTGGAAATACACAAACACTATTTTAATAAACAAAAAGGGTGAACTTGTCAAGATTTTAAGAGCCTATTATAATGATTTAGACCAATCTTTATATAACTTAAATACCAAGCCTGCTTCCGCTGATCCACAACCCGGTGATCAAGACATCATGAATGATCCGGCTCAAAAGATGAAAAAAGAAAACGAACGATTAGGAAGAGATAAATTCAATCCTTCAGATAACCTCTTAGTGTTTGATCCCAATGTGGATTATTTATTTTTAGATAAGCCTGGCAATACTGAAGATAGTTATGTAATTCGTAAAAAAAGACCTGACAATACTATTATCCAATTAACAAATGCAGATATTCGTTTTAAGTTTGAGAATAATGCAAAAACAAATCAAGTACTGTTTATATTACAAGAGCATGACGAACCAATATCAAAAGAATTTGTCGTGCTTAAACTAAATAATGATTCTTTTATTATAGCAGATTATTCTTTTAAAGAAATTCATTTCTTTGACAGAACAGGTATTCACAAAGAATAATCTTTTATTTATCAGGCTTGCGTTTTTATGTTTTATCAAATACCTTTTGTGCATTTTTTTTGACTGACAATTAGCACTGAATAAACTATTTCACTTTGCCGTCAGGTCTTCCGACCTGACGGAAGAAATGAATCGGCAAAATATATCCGTCTGATGGAAACATCTGACGGCACGAGAAAAGATGGAAGCTTCTGACGACACGGGTACATTGATTCTCCATTCTGCATTTTCAATTCATCATTAACCATTAAAAATCCTGTTTTACGCCACTTTGTCAGCATATGGCGATGGTATAATTATTGACATTTCTGGTTTTTATCATTTTATTCATATACTTCTAAAAACAACTGACAATATGGAAACAGGAAAAATTAATGTGCAAACGGAAAACATCTTTCCCATTATCAAAAAATTTCTTTACTCTGACCACGAAATATTTCTGCGCGAGTTAGTCTCTAATGCTGTTGATGCTACTAAAAAACTGAAAGGACTTTCTCAACTCGGCGAAGCAACCGGCGACCTTGGCGATTTAACCATTCAGATAAAAGCTGATAAAGAAAAAGGCACGCTCACTATTTCGGACAAAGGTTTGGGTATGACAGCGGATGAAGTAAAAAAATACATCAACCAGATTGCTTTTTCAAGTGCCGGCGAATTTGTAGAAAAACTAAAAAATACAGATGGTGCTTCTATCATCGGAAATTTTGGTTTAGGTTTTTATTCTTCATTTATGGTGGCTTCTAAAGTGGAAATTCAAACGAAATCGTATAAAGATACCCCGGCAGTAAAATGGACTTGTGATGGCTCTACTGAATTTACTTTGGATGAAATTGAAAAAGCAGAACGAGGCACTGATATCATCTTATATATAGACGATGATTCTAAAGATTTTCTGGAAGATTATAAAATAAAAGAACTGCTTACAAAATATTGTAAGTTTTTGCCCATCCCTATTCAATTTGGGATGAAATGGCAAAGCGAAGAAGACAAAAAAGAAGGCAAACCCGAAGAGCCGAATATCATCAACAACACGGAGCCTGCATGGACTAAAACACCTTCTTCGCTCACGGATGAAGATTACAAAAACTTCTACCGGGAATTATATCCGATGAATTTTGAAGAACCTTTATTCTGGATTCATCTCAATGTGGACTATCCGTTTAATCTTACGGGTATCCTGTATTTTCCTAAATTGAAAAATAAATTTGAGGTACAAAAAGACAAGATACAGCTCTATTGCAACCAAGTGTTTGTAACAGACCATGTAGGCGAAATTGTACCTGAATATTTAACGCTCTTGCATGGTGTGATCGACTCACCGGATATTCCTTTGAACGTATCTCGCTCTTATCTGCAAAGCGATGCGAATGTCAAAAAAATCAATCAGCATATTTCCAAAAAAGTGTCTGACAAACTACAGGAGATGTTTAACAATGTCCGCACGCAGTTTGAAGATAAATGGAATGAAATCAGTTTGTTTGTAAAATACGGTATGCTGAGTGATGAGAAATTTTATGAGCGCAGCATCGGTTACGCCTTATTCCAAACTACTGACGGGGCATATTATACGTTGGATGAACTGAAAAACAAGATTAAAGACAATCAAACAGACAAAGACGGCAATCTCGTTATCCTATACACTTCGGATACAGAAGAACAACACAGCTATATACAGCAAGTAAAGGAATACGGCTACGAAGTGGTAAAATTAGAAACAGTTATCGACAATCATTTTATCCAGCAACTGGAAATGAAAAATACATCGGGTGAGGGTAATGACAAACTGCAGTTTAAACGTGTAGATGCCGACATTGTAGCTAATCTGATTCCAAAAGATGAGGCACAGGAATCTGTCATGACACAAGAACAACAAGACAGCTTAAAATCTTTGTACGAAAATGTAGTTGAAAAATCCAAAGCGGATATCGAACTGA
>CAYVGM010000294.1:0-3166 GCA_964451125.1 uncultured Chitinophagales bacterium | reverse complement strand
TGGATTACACCCGGATTTATTGATGCGCATACGCACTATGACGCAGAGCTGGTAGCATCACCCGGATTAAAAGAATCCGCTCGCCACGGTGTAACGACAGTGGTTGTGGGCAGTTGTTCGGTATCGGCTATTTACAATAATCCGGAAGATACCTCGGATACCTTTACCCGTGTGGAGGCTATACCCAGAGAGGTCATGTTGCCACTCATGGAAAAAACGAAGATATGGCACAACCCCAAAGAATGGAAAGCATTTATCAATAATTCTGCGTTGGGCATAAATGTAGCTTCATTTATAGGGCACTCAGATGTGCGAAGTAAAGTGATGGGATTAAAGCGTTCTGTTACAGAAAATGAAATTGCAACAGCTGCTGAACAGCAGGAAATGAACAGCATGCTCAATGATGCACTTGATGAAGGTTTTTTAGGACTTTCAACCATGGATAATCCCTGGGATAAAATGGATGGCGACAGGTATTGGTCGAGAAAAACACCCTCTTTCTATGGTTCATGGAAAGAACGCAAACTTATGATTGATACTTTGCGCAAGCGAAATGCTATTTTGCAAGGAGCACCTAATCTGGTTACACGAGTAAGTGCCCTCGTTTATATGATGAAAAGCTCAGGCATATTTAGAAAACCACTAAAAACAACAATGATTGCCATGGTAGATTTAATAGGTGACCGTTTCATTATGCCACTCACCATGTTTGGTTCCAGGCTCACCAATACCATGTTCAGGGGCAATTTCAGGATGCAGGCACCACCGGCACCATTCACGGTTTATTATAATGGAGTAGATTCGGTGATGTTTGAAGAATTTCCAACCGGCGAAGCCATGCGTCATTTGGCAAAAAATCTGCATGAGCGAAATACACTTATTAAAGACAAAACATTCAGAGAACAATTTAAAAAAGAAATCAAGAATAAATACAAACCTAAGGTTTGGCATAAAGATTTGAGTTTGTCTGTTGTTTTGGATTGTCCTGACAAGTCTTTAATCGGTAAAAACTTTTTTCAAATTGCAGAAGAGCGTAAACAACATCCGGTCGATTGCTTTTTAGATTTGATCGTTGACTATGATAAAAAAATACGATGGACAACCACAATAGGGAATGACCGGCCTGAAAAGTATAAGGAGATTTACAATTTCCCATTTAATATCATCAGCTTTTCCGATGCAGGCGCACATTTAACCAATATGGCATTTTACAATTTTCCATTACAGATGATAAAACAAGTTCAAAAATCTATCGATAATAAGACACCAATTATGTCAATGGAAAAATGTATCTGGCGTTTATCCAAAGAACAAGCCGACTGGCTCGGATTAGATGCCTGTTATCTCGCAGAAGGAAAGATTGCTGATATCAATATCATCAACCCGAAATATTTGACTGAGGTTAAGGATGATGTACAAGAAGATACGATTGAAGAGTTTAAAGGTTTCAACAGATTAGTGAACAGGAATGATAATCTGTTACAAGAGGTAATAGTAGGCGGAAAAATAATTTACAGCAATAACCAATTTACACCGGGTTATGGCAAGAGCTTTAAAGCAGGAAGATTTTTAGAAAAACAAGATTTAGTAGTCTGAATTTCAATTACTCAAAAACCAATACATTAACGCCTTCGGTGGCTGATTTCCAGTTTTTTGCTCTTAGTGTACGCCCGTTAAATCGCATAGTTACATTTGCTGATGTGGCAGTAGGAATGTAAATGTCAGCTCCTTTTAAAAATGGAAATGCACTAAAAGCACCGACGCTTGTCAAATCTGTACGATTATTTGAATTGGCATCAAAGCTAAACAAAGCAATCGTAGTACTCTGTGGTGAACAAAATGCATTTGTTGTCAAAATATTGTCATTAAGTATCAGGCTGTCTCTGCCGGCAATAGCAGCCTGCGAAGCTCCAAAAAATACAGTGGTATTTTGTTTGTCATTTTTTGGGAGTACAGATAGAAATAAACCCGCTATACTAAAACCTGTTGGAAAGGTTCGTAAGTAAATTAATTTATCACTTCGGATAAAGGGTTCCCTGTAATAATGTACTTTTCTGCTGCCTTGTACATTATCATAAACAACAAATTCATAATAGGCATTTTTGTCTGCTCTAAATGGTCCCCAATAACCTTTATCATTTGTGAAAAATGTAAATTCTGGTTGTGAATTTATTCTACTGCCTGTTGAACCATCAACTTGATATACTTCTATGATTGTATTTTTAATGAATTTATTTTCTCCAAATGAACCGGCTCTGCCAGATAGAATAATATCTGATTCGGCAGTATATGCTGAATTTGCAGGTAATGCTCCATCGTTGAAAAAGGCATACATCTTTTCAAACGTTTCTTTACACGTAGCAACTTCGTAATGATCTTTATCCGTCAGTTTAAGATTAGTACCACCTGCTACATCCCGACCACTACTGGCAATAAAATCATAAGTAGAATAGATGTTTAATATGGGAGTTATGCCTTGGCTTGCAGGAGGAAAACCGGCTAACAATACTAAGTGTTTAACTTTACTTCTGTAGCGATTGGTATATTCTTGCACTACCCCGGCGCCGGCGCTATGCCCTACTAAATCAACTTGTGTTTTTCCTGTCAAAACTAATACTGAATCAATAAATCGATTTAAATTGCCAACATTATTGGCTGTAAAATCTAAGGTATTCCAATCAAAGGCATATAAATCTGCACGGGAGTAACCATTAGAAGTAAATCGTTTTAATTGTTTTTCGTAAGTATCTCCGGATGCTAAAAAACCATGCAGAAATACAACCGGAGTGTGCAGAGTAGGTAGCGGCTCAGGTATGATATTTTCATCAAAACTATTGCTGTCTTTACAACTGATGACCAAATAAAGTAATGAAATGTAAAATGCATACTTTTTCATAAGATAAGTCTTATGTATAAAGTTAAGCTTTTTTAGCAAAAATAAAATTTATACTGCCAGTATTTGTATGATGTCAGCTGTACTGATAGCATTATGTGAAGCATCATATACAGGCTTGCTGTTTTTAAATACTATCAATTGAGGCGACTGGTGCTGAACGCCCGACAATGCTGCTATTAAATTGGATACATCCCGATGTTCTAGCAAATCGAGATAATAAATAGGGAAATCCAGCTTCCATTCACGTTCAAGCCTGTTTTTTGCCATATC
>CAYVGM010000293.1:0-3180 GCA_964451125.1 uncultured Chitinophagales bacterium | reverse complement strand
TTTTTTGCCGATGGGAAATATAAGGTTTGTTCACGCAGAGAAATCGTGACAGGATAAGTGGTTTTTTTGCCGTCAATAAAGACATCAATTTTTGTCGGAATTTTAAAAAGAGGAGCATCTGCCTCCGGTTGAGTTTGTTTTATGGTAAGTGAAATTGTCTTGTTTTTGTCATCATATACAGATTTGATATCCAATACCGGGTGTCCTTTACTTAGCCACCACTGATTGAAAAACCAGTTCAAATCTTCGCCGGTTACTTGCTCAAATGCTTTGCGCAAATCAGCAATTTCTGCTGAGCCATAAGCGTGTTGGACAAGATAAAGATGCAAGGATCTAAAAAAGGCTGAATCGCCTGCATAATTTCTGAGCATGTGCAATACTCGCCCGCCTTTCTCATAACGCAATTCATCAAATAAATCATGTATTTTTTCATAATAATAATTTACAATCGCTTCATTCTTTATTCTGGATGCCTGCATGTATTTTTGTGTACTAAGCTGATTGTAGTAATCGGCTTCATCTTTTCCGTATTTATATGCTGTCCACAACACTTCACTATAGTCTGCCATACTTTCATTCAACGTCAGGTTCGACCAGCTTTCGCAAGTAACTAAATCGCCAAACCACTGATGAAATAATTCATGCGTAATAATCCAGTCAAAATTTTCGTCTAATAAATCTTGTTCAGTACAAAGCATTTTATCATAATAAATGATAGCGGACGTATTTTCCATCGCTCCTGCGGTGTAATCATTAGCGACAACATTGGTGAGCTTATCCCAAGGAAATTCGTAATTCAAAATGCGCGAAAAGTATTCAAGCATCTCGGGCAGGTTCTTATAAATGTCTTCTAACGATTCTTTATATTTAGGAAAAGTATATGCCGATACTTCTTTGCCATGCCAGCTTGTTTGCCACTTGGCGAAATCTCCTATTTCTAAAAAAAACAAATAGGGCGAATGTGGTTTATCTTGTTTCCAGTAATCGGTTTTAGTGCCGTTGCCATTGTCTTTTGATGAGACCAACAAACCATTGGAAATGGAAGTCAGGTTTTTATCGATAGTTACATAAAGCTCTTCCGTAGTTTTCTGGTTGGTAGCATCTATTGTCGGAAACCAACATGAATTACTTTCTTCTTCGCCTTGTGTCCATAGATGCGTTTCTTTGTATGGGTTTTTGTTTTCAGCATCAATAAAATACAAGCCACGTCCGTCTTTCACTTGCTCATCACTTTGTGTGTATGGTAGTGCCGTGTATGAAATTTCTAACTGAAGCGTATCCCCTTTTGTATATGTTTTATCCAGATTGATAAATAATTTCGAGGTGTCATAGGTAAAAGATAAAGACTGATGCTTGTTTTTCTCCAGCATAAACACCGATTGTATCTGCATGTATTTGGCATCCAGCTCTAATGTTTGCTGGTTGTAAAAATGTGGCTTTAGGGTGAGTGTTGCTTTGCCGTTTAGTTTCTTTTCTGCAAAAACAGGGACAATGTCCAAGCGGGTATGAATAAGGTCAAACGCTTTCGTTTTTTCGGGTTTGTAATTATTGATGTAATCAAACGGGGTAATTACGATTTCCGACAGTTCTTTCGGGTTGCGTTTTTTACCTCTTTTCTTGGGTTTTTCGGCATATAAATTAATGATTATCAGCGAGATAATCGAAAACAGTAGAAATCGCTGCATCTTTACTTATTAACATTGTTTGAAAAAGTAAAGGTATAGAAATATTCGCTTTCTGCTTAATATCGTGGTCATAATATATCTTAAAAATGCGCTACCGGGTATTCTATCAGCAAGACAAAGCACACGAAGTGGAAGTTCAGGAAAATGAAATAAAAATAGACGGAAAATCCGTGGATTTAGATTGGGTAAAATTGTTAGACAACAAGTATCACATCTTACAAAATCACAAGTCCTACAATTTAGAAGTATTGCATGCCGATACACGCCTAAAGCGATTCTCAATAAAAGTCAATAATAATATCTACGACATCAATCTGCAAAATGAGTTGGATGTTTTATTGGAAAAAATGGGCATGTCAGCATCCGGTTCAGACAAGCTCGAAGATATAAAAGCCCCCATGCCGGGTTTGGTATTGGATATACTGGTAGAAGTAGGACAAACAATTCAAAAGGGAGATAATCTGCTGATATTGGAAGCCATGAAAATGGAAAACATCATCAAAGCCGGAGGTAACGGTGTTGTAAAATCTATCAAGGTAAATAAAAAAGATGCCGTGGAAAAAAATCAATTGCTGATTGAGGTAGAGTAACCCGCCGGTGATTAGTGAATAGTAATTAGTAAACTGAAATAAGAGATTGGTAATGCATATATTTCCAATGTAGTAGAAAATAATTCAAAAAATACACAAGTTATCATTTATGCACCTCCAATCTCCCCAAATAGAAGAATATATTCAGCAGCATACTTCTGAAGAGATGGAGGTGTTGTCCCAATTAAACCGCCAAACAAATACTGATGTATTAATGCCGCAAATGCTGAGCGGCAAAGTGCAAGGGCAGTTCTTACAGATGATTTCGCAAATGATTCAGCCTAATCGCATCCTGGAAATCGGCACCTATACCGGCTATTCTGCAATTTGTCTGGCACAGGGCTTGGCTGAAAACGGGCAGTTGGTAACAATAGATATTAATGAAGAGCTGGAAGACATGGTGCGCTCTTTTTTTGATAAGGCCGGATTGCAGCATAAAATAAAATACATCATTGGCAATGCCACTCAAGTAATCAAACAACTGGATGAAACTTGGGATTTGGTATTTATTGATGCCGATAAACAAAATTACAGCACATACTATAATTTGGCGATAGATAAGGTGCGAAGCGGTGGTTTTATCTTGGCTGACAATGTACTCTGGAGCGGGAAAATTACCGATGAGAAGAAAGATAAAGACACGCAAAAATTAGCTGAATTTAACCAAATGGTTCAGCAAGATTCTCGGGTAGATAACGTTATAGTATCTATACGAGACGGTATAATGATGATACGAAAAAAATGATTTTAACTAACTAACATAAATATATCAGATTGAAAAGGATATTGCTTTTAAGTTGCTTGCTTGTTTTTGCCAAACTAAGTTTTTGTCAGGCGGATATTGAAAAAACACAAAATTATATCCAAAAGTACAAGGATATTGCCATAGAAGAAATGAAACGCAC
>CAYVGM010000292.1:0-3185 GCA_964451125.1 uncultured Chitinophagales bacterium | reverse complement strand
TTCTGTCGATGTCTTTATATTGTAAATCGTGCTGATAATAAAATAAATCCCATTTGCCTCGCGAAAACTCCAAGGCAGTCAGATTTTCTATCCAGTCACCGCTATTGAGGTAAACGGCTTTGCCGGCTTCTGTTTGTACTTCGCGAATTTGCGGTTTATGAATATGCCCGCACACTATATAGTCGAATCCGTTTTCGATTCCAATTTCGATGCCCACGTCTTCAAAATCCTGCACATTTTTTTTAACGATAGCTTTAACCTTGTCTTTGATATACTTGGAAATAAAAATCTGGCTTCTGCCGTAGCGCATTCGAATATTATTAACCCAACGATTAAGCTGGAAAATTTTGTCATAATATCTGCCACCTAATTTTGCCAGCCAACGCGCACTGCCACCAACAGACAAATCATATTTATCGCCATGAAAAATCCAGTGTTTTTTACCGTCAATTTCCAAGAAAAGTTCATCGCGTAGTTGGAGAATATCGAAATTAAATCCTGAAAAATTACGCATGTGGTCGTCATGGTTTCCGGTGAGATAGTACACCGGCGTACCTTTCTGAGCATATTCTAAAACAAGAAAAATATTTTCAATATGTTCTTTTGGGAAATAATTAGCTGAGAAATTCCAGATGTCGAGCCAATCGCCATTAATAATTAGAACGCCAGGATCAATACTATTAAGATAGCGGTTGAGTTCCAGTGCATGGCATGCATGAGTACCCAAATGAATATCAGAGATAATACAAATATCTATCTTGCGTTTTGCTTTCGCCATACGATATAAAAATAAAACTTAAAAGGTTAAGCTGTTTATTAAAAGAGTAAAAAAAGTGTGTTGACCTATTTGAATAGTGGCAAATGGATAAGATGGATTTTTTCTTTATAGAAATACTGTGTAGTTTTTTCAAAACTTTCGGTATAGTCTGATACATAAAACTCGTGATGCGCCTTTGGTTCAAAATTGACCAAGCCGTTTTCGATAAGAAAATGCTTGATATGCTTGGCTACTATTTGATTGGTAGCCAACACATCTACCTTCCTATTGTGTTTTGCATAATAGGCTTCAATTTCATTTTTGATTAAAGGGTAATGTGTACACGCCAGTACCAGACATTCGATATTAGCCAGTTCGGGTTTATTGAGATATTCTTCAATAACCAAGTGAGATATTTCGCCATGTGAAAATCCTGATTCTATCATAGGGGCCAGCAAAGGTGTGGCCAATTGCGATACCTGAACAGATGCATCTCTTTCTTGTATTTCATATTGATATACTTTTGAATTAACCGTGCCCAAGGTGCCTATCACACCTACTTTGCGATATTTGTTTTTTAAAATATAATCCACTACGGGCTCTATTACACTAAATACACAGGCCTTTTCGCCTGCCATATTTTGCAGCATTTCATAAGCAACTGCAGATGCTGTATTGCAAGCGATAATAATTATTTTGCAATCTTTACCTAATAAGAATGAGCCAATAGTTTTGGCAAAATAGCGGATAGTATCCGCACTTTTATCGCCATAAGGCAAATGAGCAGTATCGCCAAAATAAATTAAATTTTCATTGGGTAACTCATCCAAAATGGCATTGGCAACGGTTAAACCACCAATTCCCGAATCAAATAAACCTATAGACTGATGTGCACCCGGCATGCAACGAAGATACGAGATGCTCTGAAACTTTTGAGTTTTTAGGGCATAAAAAAAAGACCGGCATTTTGCCGGTCTTTTTTTTCAATAAATGCGAACTTATTTGCGAACTTATTTTGGTGTAGTTCCTGTTTTTGGAGCTTGAGGAGCCGGTTTGGGTTCAGGCAATTTCAAATAAGATTTCAACAAAGGCAATATATCATCACTTTCATCAGCATATAATAATGAGCCTGCACTTGAATCAAATATATAAGTATATCCGTTTGCTTTAGCTACTGCTTTAATAGCATCGTTCACTTTTTGCATAATAGGAGAATACAAATCATCTTGTTTCTTTTGTACTTTTTGCTGAGATGCTTGTTGGAATTCATTGATGCGTTGTTCCAAATCTTGCAATTCTTTTGCCGCCAATTCAGCTTCAGCTTCTGACATCAGTTTCTTGTCATATTTTTGCTGAAAATTTGTAGCTTTTGTCTGATACTCAACAGCCATCTGATTAGCCAAATTGTCTAAATCCTTGGCATATTTATCAATAACTGTATCTGCTTTAGCTTTTTCCGGCATCAAGGAAAGCAATTCATAAGAATTGAGATAACCAAATTTGTTTACTTTTTGTGCAAAGGATGTTGCAATAGCTGCAATCATAATCAATACTACGGTAGTTAATTTCTTCATTTGTAAAATTTTAATTTTTTTGTTTTTATTATGGTTGATTAATTTACGCCTAAACGTTTTAATATTTCTTCGCTCAAGTCTAATTTGGGATTAGAATATAAGATAGCACTTCCGCCTGATGCTTTATCGAAAACAAAATCATATTGTCTGTTTTCTGCCAGCTTCTGGATGGCATCAAATACTTTATCCTGAATGGGCTGGATAAGCTCCTGACGTTTTTTAAATAAATCGCCGTTTACTCCAAATCGTGATTTTTGTAAATCTTTCAATTCATTTTCGGCTTTAATGATATCTTCTTCGCGTTGTTTTTTCATGTCTTCAGACAACAAAAATTCCTCCGACTGATATTTAGTGTACATCTTTTTCAAAGCCTCATTTTTTTTGTCAATTTCAGCCTGCCATGCTTTAGCCTGATCATCTAATTTAATTTGAGCGGATTTATAATCGGGCAGTTTTTCCAAAATATACTTGGTATCGACATAAGCGAAACGTTGAGCAAAAGAATTTGTTGTCAGCAATGTAAAGCAACAAAGTACGAAAATGGATAAAAGTTGTTTTTTCATTTTATATATTTTATTCCGGTTCGAAGCCTAAGATAAAGGATATATTTCCGTTTTTACCGATATAGTCAAAAAATCCGGAAGCATTTTTAATCGGGCTTCCATTACCACTATCAAAACGTATGCCATAGTCAATACCAATTAAACCGAACATTGGCAATATAGCTCTTACACCTATGCCTACACTCTTCTTCAGTTTGAATGGATTGTATTCTTTGATGCTGTGATAAGTATTTGTAGCTTCAAAAAACGCCAGACCGAAAATGGTTGCTGTAGGACTTAATGAAAACGGAT
>CAYVGM010000291.1:0-3192 GCA_964451125.1 uncultured Chitinophagales bacterium | reverse complement strand
TACCCGTATGGCTTCAACGGTAAAGAGAACGATAATGAAGTTGAAGGAAGTGGAAATTGGCAAGATTATGGAATGAGAATGTACTCCCCAAGATTAGTACGATTCCCAAGCGTTGATCCGTTGTCTGATAAATATCCATATTATACACCATATCAATTTGCAGGTAATATGCCTATTAGATATGTTGATTTAGACGGAATGGAGCCAACAGAACCTGGAAAATATAAAGGACAGGGTGCCGTTGACTTTCAGAGAGACAAGGATGATTGTGACAATGTATGTGAGGGTACTGAATGTTATAAATGGGTTTGGGATAATAACACATGGAAAAATACAGATAAGCCAATTACTACAAACGATGAATTGAAATCGCTTTTCCCAAATGCTAATAATGATAACTTAATTACTGTTGAAACAACTATTAATTTAAATGGCTCAAATTTTGGAATAAAAGATAATAATATTCTAGCTCACTACTTAGCGCAGGCTGGTCATGAGACTGGTGGGTTTAAAAATTCAGCAATTATAGAATCATTGTACTATACAACCATTGATAGAGTGTTAAAAGTATTTGGAAGTAAATCAAATATCTATAAAAAAGTATCAGCAGATCCTAATAAATATTTAAAAAATTCAGAGAATTTTGCAAATGCTGCATATGCAAACATTATTGGTAATGGTGATGAGGCATCTGGAGATGGATTTAAGTTTAGAGGAAGGGGTTATTTTCAATTAACTGGGCGAGGTAATTACCAAAATTTTACCGATAGTTATAATAGTACATTTGGTACGAGTCAGGATTTTGTTGTAAATCCAGATAAAGTAGCAACAGATAATGATATTGCAATAAAAAGTTCTCTTTGGTATTTTCATAAATTTACAGTTCCAAGCATTAACAATGGTTCAAGTTTTAAAAGTATAACTAAGACTGTTAACGCTGGAGCGGTAGGATTAACAGAAAGAAAAATGATTTATCAAAATGCTTTAAATGTGTTAAACCATTAAATTCTACTACATGGCAAAAGGAAATATTTTTTTTCTTCTTCTTTTGATATTGTATATCACTTGCACTGCAAATACCTCAAACTCTATTTTAAGGATAAAGAAAATACTTCAAGGAAAGTGGATGTCCGAAATGATTAAAGATGAACTTGTATTAATAAAAGGAGACTCTATTAAATATTTTTCTAAAAATGACAACTCAAGCGAAATTTATAGATTTAGAATATCAAAGAAAGCAATATTAGGTAGAGATACTATTATTGCAAGGAAAGGGGAATTTTTATTTCAAGTTGTACAAGCTCAAGATGTATCAGACTTTTATTATTTATTAAGTTATGATTACAATAGTTTCTCAATTATGAAATGTAGTAATGGGCAGGTGATATCATATAAAAGAAGGAGATAATTTCATTTATAGTACTCCACAGCAACATCCGAGAACAATACGAAACTAAGCGTTCGGATATCCGGCAGCCTAAAGTGTACAAAACGGAGGTGTAAATGTTAAAAAAGTCCCATAGTGGGACTGTGCGTTACCTGCCCGCCTTTCATGGCGGATAAACCCGCTTCGCAGCAGGCCTGTCTGCCGTGCAACAGGCAGGCGGATAAATTATAGATAAAAATACCGAAGTACACCAAGTATTAGAGAAGAAAAAAAACACGCTAAACTGGCGTGTTTTTTTATTTTTAAGAGGCGTACGCTTTACGAGCTTTCGTTTCCAAGCAGAGTCTCTGAGCACAGGCAAGTAGCAAAGGCAGAACTCTGCGAAAGTAAAGGAAATCCGTTCTTTTTCGGGATTTCTCCTCGTCATTCTTCCTCGTCGAAATGACGTGTTCCGAGATGCATGGGCTTCCTCTCTCATCTCACCCAGGCGAGAGAGGAACAACACAGAGCTCCATAGGAGCGCAATATCAGTAACATGAAGTATAAAAAGAAACAGCAAGGGGCTAAACATGCACCTTTAGTTAGAGTGAATATTCAATTCTGTGCTAATAGTGCAGTATGATCAATCTACCAAAAGAAATCATTAACTCGATATCGAATTAATGAATTGCCAAATTAAACTAATTATGCCAATAATTTGTTCGCGTCAAGTTCTATTAAGTCTTCGCGCGCCGGACCATTGGACACCATCGTTACACGCACTTTCAGGTAAGCTTCGAGATAATCAATATAAGCTTGTAAAGCCTCATTCACTTTTTCATTATTCACAATTTTGCCCCAAGATTTAAAGGATTTCAGCACAGGAGCTATCGTGATATGGTTGATATCAAATGGGAGTTCAATGCTTTCTTTTCCATCATAGCGGTAAGCTGTGCAAACACCGAACTCTTCAAAAATATGCAGAATATCTGCTTTGGTCATAATCAGTTGCGTTACACCATTGATCATGCAAGTATAGTGCAAGGCAGGCAAATCTATCCAGCCGCAGCGTCGCGGACGACCGGTAGTAGCTCCAAATTCGCTGCCTTCTTTGCGCAGTAATTCTCCCGTTTCATCCAATAGTTCAGTAGGAAAAGGTCCACTGCCAACTCGGGTACAATAGGCTTTGGTAATACCCATTACTTCGCCAATATGATGAGGTGCAATACCCAAACCCGTACATACGGCTGCCGTTATCGTGTTGGAGGATGTAACATAAGGATAAGTGCCGAAATCAATATCCAGCATTGAGCCTTGCGCTCCTTCTGCCAGTATTTTTTTGCCCGATTTTATTGCATCATTGATATAGTAAACACTTTCTTCCTGTCTGTATTTTTTGAGTTTATCAATCGCATCAAACCACTCGTCTTCCGGCTCATTTAATTCAAAATCGTAGTGATAGATTTGCAAAAGTTGTAAATGCTTGGCTTTGAGTAATTCGTATTTTACGCCAAAATCTTTCTCTAGGATATCTCCTATGCGGATGCCGTTACGTCCAGTTTTGTCCATGTAAGTTGGGCCTATTCCTTTTAATGTAGAACCGATTTTTGAAGCACCCTTAGCTGCTTCTGAAGCTGCATCTAATATTTTGTGTGTGGGCAATATTAGATTGGCACGCTTAGAAATAATCAGCCTGGATTGAACATCTACGCCTTCCGCTTCTAATTTTTCTATTTCTTTGATTATCGTAACCGGATCGATAACCACGCCATTGCCGATAAAATTGATTTTTCCTTCACGAAAAATTCCGGAAGGAATGGTGTGCA
>CAYVGM010000290.1:0-3214 GCA_964451125.1 uncultured Chitinophagales bacterium | reverse complement strand
TGCTATTTGGTTTTGCCGGGCAGTATCCAATTTGTTAATAAAGGTTTGCAGGTAGTCGGTCAGCAGTTTGCTACACAAATCAGGCTGATAGCGGTGCATATAAATGAGGGCCTTAAAATGCCCTTTTGGACTGCTAAACATCCAGTAGATAGGCCGCTTTTTATAACGTTTTATATGATCGTTGTAAAAGTCTTTTACAAAGTATTTGCGAATGTCTTTCCCAATAGTGTCTTCTAAGTATTTAAGATTGTCTTCAAAATAATCCACACCGAATGAAGTTTTTAGAAATGCTCTAAATCTACCTACTATGTCATCATTAAACCATTCACCATCCAATACCGGGATGATATTATCGCTATCTGGCATAAAAGATGAATTAGGGACTTTTAATAAAAAATCTTGCAAGGTAGACCCCTGGTTAGCTAAGATAAGTCCTTGAATATCGATACTATAGCGACCGAAAAGGCACCCTATTGAATAACTAACAAATTTGAGTAGTATAGAAGTTTGATTAATAAACAATTCATTGTTTACAATCCTTGCATCCTCTTGTAAAATAGTAATTTCTTTTAAAAGAATTTCGGAAGTTAACTCATTCTGTAAACCATAAATTTCTATAAAGTGCCTATTTAATGATTCTTCATTTTGATGAAGTTCGTTAAACTTTTGTGACCAAAATATTTTATAATTTTCGATTGCTAATTTGATAGATTTATTATGCTGGCTAGTTAATTCATTGGTTAAAAAATCCCAAGAAATTTCACTGGAATTCCAATCATTCCTACTTATACTTATATTTTGCTCTACCAGTTTAGATATTTCAGATAATTTTTCCTCATTTACAATTACAGGTATTTTATTTATATCACCAACTTGAAAAGCTAATGTAGGATTTATAATTGCCAGTAATCGCTTTACTACCTTTGTACTCAATAAACCTAAAATATAGTTTTTATCAATTTCTGTTTGCGTCATAAACATAGACATCCCATTAACGTCAAACACTGATCCATGCTCTAATACTCGAACACCAAAATCTGTTGAACTAAGTAATGTCCATGTGATACCATCTTTAAAATAATAATCTCGATTCCTTACTACTGCATTGTGATTCTTAAACAGAAGTTCATTATGATTGTACCAGTATAAAACATCTACGATATTTCCATACCATTTTCTAAAACCGCCCCCCTTATTATATGGGACCCATTTTGTATGAGAATCTATTTCTTCATTAACATCCTCAATTTCAAAATTGAAATTACTAATACTAATCTCAAACCATTTACGCAGATATTTTGGATTATTCCCCGTTTGCAATCCAGCTTTTGATTCAGAAAAATCTATAACACTTTTACTTTTCTCGAAAATTTTAAATATTTGAGGGCTTGCCCAATATCCAATTGGACAACCTGATATTTTTTCAAAATCTTTTTGATTAGATTGATAATGAAGTTGTAAACCAATTGGGTTTGATAGATATGGAATTTCTGAAACACCTTCTTCATCACGATAGTCATTAAAATCATATCTAAACGATGGATTTTCTTTTGCCCTAGTGAACAACTGCTCAATATGAAAATAATAAATGTGCTGAAAATTTCTTTGATGTAAACGAAAATATACACCTTTGGTAGTTGACAACGATTTAGAGATAATAAACGCAACTGAACCGAAATCTATTCCGAATATACCTCTGCCCATATGCAACAAGCTATCGATATGATATCTACTTAGAAGTCCTTTTCTTAAATCTTCAAATGAAGTTAGAAACAACCAAGATGGCAAATTAATCATACCATACCTACAGTTTTCGCAAATAAGATCGCCGCAACGCTGCATAAAACAAGTCATTAAATCTGCTTTACCAGCATTATAATTTTTTTCAATAAATATTTTCAATGCATCATTCATTCCTTTGCCACCCATGTAAGGAGGATTTGTAACCACACAATGGTAGTGACGGCTTAAATACTCGGCTTGTTCTTTTAGTTTTTGTTCTTGGTTTTGCCAAATACTGCCCTTTTGTATTTGCAAAGCCCTTAGTTCTTCTGGGTCTATTTGTATGAGGGAACCAAGGTTATCAGCTTGAGTAAAGTTATAAAGAGTTAAATCTCTATAATCATATACCAGTTTGCCATTTACACTTAATGGGAGATTTACTGCTTGTTTAATGATGTCTACGCTTACATTTTCCAAAGCAATCACATGCGGCTGGACCGGGTTACGTAAAAAGCGGGGAAAATAACTACGGGCTTTCATGGTCAACGCAAATGCGGCCAATTGTGCTGCCCTTTCATCTATATCAATACCAAAAAGATTGTGTTTTAAAATCAGTGCAGGGATCTCGTTTGTATTGTAACCCTCTTCTTCATAGATTTTGGTAAACAGGTCAAAGGCATATACCAAAACGTGGCCGCTGCCCTGGCATGGGTCTAAGAAAGTAATATCTGTTACTCCTTTAACACCTTCCGGGAAAGGTGCAGGTGCATTGCCTTCGGGTGCTTCTATATAATAAGGCATATGTTGCCCTATTTTGCTATTAGGCTTTAGTGTAAGCCATAATTTGCCCAATGTATTCTCTACCATGTAACGTACAATCCAACGGGGAGTAAACAACTGAGTTGCGGCGGGAATATTTTCTGGGGTGATTTTTATATTCTTTTTCAGATCATCAAATACCTCATCCTTTTTGTCAGCAATATAAAACTGGTATAACCAACCAATCAATTCTTCCTGCTGGCAATCTTCATCGCTCATACCATTGCGGATATCGGCAATAATACTATACTCACTCAGCAAATCATCCGGCAACAGCAACTCGGTATAATCGCTGATGCGTTCAAACATAAAAGGCATAGCCTTATGCCAGTAATTACAGGAAGCTATCAATAACATTTTGTAAGCCTCCGTTTGAGCATCAGATACTTTGGTATTGCCATCCAACAGTTCATTCAAGCGTTGGCGATTAAGGACTAAGTTTTCATCAACCTGGCCCGCCAATGCATTTTGTAATAGTTCGGGAGTTTTTCCCATTACCGGAGTTACTACTTTAGGAGAAGCGTAACTATTGGCATCCATAAAACGTAAAGCCATTAATCTGTTGAACCATGTATAAGCAACTGTTTCAATTACCTGTTCGGAACCCACTGCCTTTATTTTTTCTTTGAGGCTGTTAATTTGAGAGGAATTTGTATCCAAATAAACAGGATCA
>CAYVGM010000289.1:0-3217 GCA_964451125.1 uncultured Chitinophagales bacterium | reverse complement strand
TTTGTTTTTAAAATACATGCCAATATCGATCCGAACCACCGCAGCCGCATTGCTTTTTTGAGAGTTTGTTCGGGTAAGTTTGAACGCAACGAATTTTATTATCACACACGATTAGATAAAAAACTGCGGTTTTCCAATCCTGTTACCTTTATGGCAGCAGATAAAAGTATTGTAGAAGATGCTTATGCCGGCGACGTAATTGGTTTGAATGATACCGGAAATTTTAAAATAGGTGATACACTTACTGAAGGCGAAAAATTGCACTTCAAAGGCATCCCGAGTTTCTCTCCCGAAATTTTTAAAGAGTTGGTAAATACTGACCCGATGAAAACCAAACAACTCGAAAAAGGCGTTCAACAATTGATGGAAGAAGGGGTAGCACAGAGTTTCAACATGCACCAGTCGAGTACTAAAATTATTGGCACGGTAGGAGAGCTTCAGTTTGAGGTGATACAATATCGCCTGTTGCACGAGTATGGCGCATCTTGTACGTTTAAGCCGTTGAGTTATTTCAAAGCTTGCTGGATAACGTGTGATGATGCAGAAAAAATAAAGCAGTTTATCCGCACCAAGGGCAATTACATGGCTTGGGACAAAGACAATAATCCTGTTTTTCTGGCTACCAGCGAATGGATTTTGCGCCTTACACAACAAGATTATCCCGAAATTATTTTTCATACTACCTCTGAATTCAAAAAAGACGAAGTGGTTTATTGATGGATTTAGCAAAACGCAATAATAATAGTTGATTTCACTGTTTATCATCCGCCTTAACAGGGAAGAGGAACTAAAGGAGGTGGTTTTTAAACAAAATAAAATCAACTATTTTTGTAGTATAAAATAAGATAAAAATAATGTCATGAACAACAGAATAGCCTATTTCAGAAGCCATATCGGGAAAGAAAAATGGTCATTTGATTATCCGCTGATCGAATGGATGAAAGCACAAGTTTTGGAAGCTGATGAAGGTTTTGTAAAACTGCAATTTACGGTAAAAGATTATATGCTCAATCCGCTCAAAATAATGCATGGCGGAGTAGCCTCTACCATGCTCGATGAATTGATGGGTGCAGCTTGCTTTTTGATGAATAAACCCGTGGGATATGTGACCATCAACATGAATGTTGATTATTTGAGTGCCGCCAAAGAGAATGAAACCCTCACAGGTGAGGGTAAAGTAATTCGCGCCGGAAGAAGTACCATGCATGCCGAAGCCAGAATTTATAACAGCGAAGGAAAATTATTATTTAAATCAGCCGGCAATTTCATGGCTACACAAACCCCTTTGCCTACTTAGTGATTGGTGATTGGTCATTAGTTATTGGTTATTAGTACATTGGTACAACGTATCATTCAACATTGAGCATATAACATTCAACATTAATCATTCAACATTAATCATTCAAAATTAATCATTAACCATTCAACATTAATCAATAAACTACTCTTCGTGTTTGATATGCATGTGATGTATGATATCTCCTGAGGTGAAATAGCTCACTATGCGTTTTTCTAACCAGTTATGCTCGGCTTTAATATCTTCACAAAATCCGACATGTCCGCCGCCAATCGTAATTTCCAAACTGAAAAATTTCGATTTTTTTGCAAAAGCAATCGGATAACATTCTTTAGTCAGCAGCGGATCATTATCTGCCTGTATCAGCAATATTGGTGTTTTTATTTGATGTACATAAGCAGATGCCTGCACTTTCAAATTATAATCATGCACGTTTTTAAAACCGTGATTTGGCACGATGCAGTATTCCGTAAATTCCCATAAATTTTTAGCTTCAGCAATTTTTTTATAATCCATCGCTTTAGGAAAACGTGCTTCTTTATTTTTTACCTTCTCTTTTACTTGTCTGGTAAAACGCCTTTCATAGATTTGATTCCATCCTTTTATCAAATGCGGAAATGTAGTTTCGTAATGCATAGGCACCGACACCGCAACTGCAGAAGCAATAGCATGAACGGATGTCCATTTTTCTTCACCCAGATATTTCATCAGCATATTACCGCCCATAGAAATACCAATGAGATGATATTCTTCATAGATTTTTTTTTGCAAAACATGTTCTACTACATAATTCAAATCCTCTGTTTTGCCCGAATGATAGGCATAGTATTGCAGATTATCTTCGCCGCTGCAACCTCTGAAATTCCAGGCACAAACATCAAAGCCATGTGCATTGAGAATTTTCACCAAACCTCTGGCATATACTCGGCTTGAGCTGCCCTCAAAACCATGCGAAATAATGACTACCTTTTTACTGCCCACACAACTCCAGTCTAAATCCAGAAAATCATTATCCCAGGTACTAATGCGTTCCCTGTTATAACTTACGCCGTTTACTTCACGATAGATATTGGGTACAATTGTTTGCAGATGCTTGGTATAAAGCCATTTAGGAGAATTTAATCTGGTTTCGCCGTAGTACATAGTGGTCAGAAAGAATTTTTTTGATTATAAAATGCTATCGCTCATTAAACTATTACTATTTTAGAAATAATGCAAGAATTTTATTCAAATTTTTATTCCAATCCTGTAGATAACTGAACGAATGAAAAAACAGCTACTGTTTAATAATCAAATAACAACGACATAGCCGAATTTAGTTTATTTTTATACGAATGAAAGTTTTAGTTTTAGATAATTACGATTCGTTTACCTACAATTTGGTGCATTATATTAAAGGATTTGGTGCAGCATGCGATGTATTCAGAAATGATAAGATTAGTATCGAAGAAGTGGGCAAATATGATAAGTTGCTTTTATCGCCCGGCCCCGGTATTCCTGAAGAAGCAGGCATATTGCTGGATGTCATACGCACTTATGCAGAAAATAAACCCATCTTGGGTGTATGCTTAGGTCATCAGGCTATTGGACAAGTTTTTGGTGCCGAGCTGTATAATGTAGGGAATGTAATACACGGAAAAGCAAAAAATACAAAGCTTGTTTTTGATGATGTTTTGTTTGATACTATTGAAGAAAATTTTCAAAGCGGACGTTATCATTCCTGGGCGATTAGAAATGTTGTTTCACCGCTAATCATTACGGCAGTTGACGATGATGGTATCGTGCAGGCTGTAAAACACGAACGATTAAATGTCCGTGGAGTGCAGTTTCATCCCGAAAGTGTAATGACTCCTGTTGGAAAAAAAATTATAGAGAACTGGTTGTTTAACTGTTGAAGAAAGCAATGAATGGTTAATTCCG
>CAYVGM010000288.1:0-3283 GCA_964451125.1 uncultured Chitinophagales bacterium | reverse complement strand
AAAAAGAAGAAAATTTATTTCCTATGGTGCCGAGCGGTGCTGCCTGTAGCGATGTAATTTTAAAACCTTAGTGATATGAAACTTTGAATGATTAACAATACACTAATTTCAAATTCTAATCACTATTCGCTATAAAAGTCTAATGCCATTTGTTTTGTGCCTTATACCAAATTAATAAACTATTCACAATACTCTATTCACTTCTTATAACTCATAAATATAAATGGACAATCAGGAAAAACAGCAATTTGATATAGCCTTAATCGGTGCAGGAATTATGAGTGCTACGCTTGCAACTCTTATAAAAGAGCTACAACCCGATTTTAATATTATTGTGTACGAAAAATTAGATGCTGTGGCCAGTGAAAGTTCAGATGCATGGAATAATGCCGGCACCGGGCACTCTGGCTTATGTGAACTAAACTATACCCCTGAAGACGAATTGGGCAATATTGATATTTCTAAAGCAGTGAAGATTATGGAGCAGTTTGAAATCTCCAAAGAATTCTGGGCCTATTTAGTTGAAAAAAATTATGTAGAAGCCAGCGATTTTATTCACTCCGTACCTCACATGAGCTGTGTTTTTGGACAAAAAGATGTCGATTTTTTGAAAAAAAGATATACCGCTTTATCTCAAAATCCTTTGTTTAGTCAAATGAAATATTCAGAAGATAAAGCTGAATTGCGTAGTTGGATTCCATTGATGATGGAAGGACGGAATGATGATGAAATCATGGCTGCAACCAGAGTAGAAATTGGTACAGATGTCAACTACGGCGATTTGACAAGGCTTTTGTTCAAACATCTTGAAAAAAATCATAATGTAAAAGTTCATCTCAACAGAAACGTAACTAAACTAAGAAAACAGGAAGATTTGAGCTGGAATATTGAAGTGGAAGATGAAAATGATGAAGGAGGGTTTACGCTGAATGCAAAATTTGTTTTTATAGGTGCCGGTGGTGGAGCTCTGCCCTTGCTCGAAGAAGCAGAAGTAGAAGAAGCAGCAGGCTATGGCGGATTTCCGGTAAATGGTCAATGGCTGATTTGTAAAAATCGTGAGTTGATTGAGCAACATCATGCCAAAGTATATGGACAAGCGGCAAACGGTGCTCCTCCCATGTCTGTTCCGCATTTAGACACTCGTATTATCAACGGAAAAAAAGAATTATTGTTCGGGCCGTTTGCAGGATTTTCCACCAAGTTTCTCAAACATGGATCATTTCTTGATTTACCCTTATCAATCAATCGCGAAAATTTATTGCCTTTGATTCAAGCCGGATTAAACAACATCGAACTTACGGAATATCTGATTCGTGAATTGTTGAAATCATTTGACGACAAGATGGATGAACTCCGAAAATTTGTACCCAATGCTGTAAATAAAGATTGGGAAATTGCCGTTGCCGGACAACGAGTTCAGATTATCAAAAAGGATAAAGAAAAAGGCGGGACTATAGAATTCGGCACAGAAATCATTACGACAGATGATAAAACTTTGGCAGCACTCTTAGGAGCATCTCCCGGAGCATCTACATCCGTTTATATCATGCTGAAAATTCTGAAAACATGCTTTGAGCCTCTTTTTGGCAGCGAAGCATGGCAGGCTAAATTTAAAGAAATGATTCCTACATACGGTACAGATTTATCTGATCATGAGTTATTAGCAATAAAAACCAGAGCAGCATCGCATGCCATTTTAGAATTGGACAACTAAAAGAATAAATAAAATAAGTTCCCATTTATTTGTTAACTTCAAACTGATATGAAATTAATCTGTTTAATTTTATTTTTTAGCATATTAGTATTGTCAAGTCAGGCACAAAGCCAAGATACTGTGCAACATGGTAAAATTTATTATACCCGTACTTTAGATGTAAATCCCAATTTGTCGTATGCGTTGTATATTCCGCAAAAAGAAAATTACAGTAAACGTATCGCTTATTTTTTTTTCGATCCTTCCGGAGATGGCAGTTATCCTTTGAAATTATACCAAGCAATTGCAGACAGTTTGGGTGTCGTTTTGATTGGAAATAATGCATCCGAAAATGGAATGAGCTTTAATGCAATTGCACAAAATTTTGCAGCAATTTCAACCGAAGTACTCCGTAAACTGGAAATCAGTAAAGACAATATGTGTTTATGGGGATTTTCCGGTGGAGCAAAAGCTGCCATGTATTGTGCTGATAATTTTGATTACCACTATGCCATATATGGCGGAGCTGTTTATACAGACATGCAGCATCAGCTGGATTTATTAGGTATCAATGGTAAAAAAGACATGAATTACACCGAATTACTCGCCTATGATATTTCACAGCAAAACAATACCAATCATTTGCAGATAGAATGGGATGGCAGGCATAGCTGGCCGGACAGCCTCACAGCTACAGATGCATTTAAGTGGTTTTTATTCCGCAAGATGCAAAAAAATGAAATCAAATGGGATGCAAAGTTGATACAAAAGACTAATATTGCATTTACAAAAAATGTCAATCAGTTTTATAAAACAAAAAAATACTACAAGACCTATATCACCGGCAAAAAAACTATCATTATGCTCGATAAACTCAGCAATGTGAAGCCCGTTAAAAACATTATTGGCTCGGTGGTGAAAAGTCAGCAATTTTTTAACGAAATGAAACAACTGGAGAATCAGTACCAAAAAGAAATCAAGCTGAAAAACCAGTACATTGCTAACTTGCAAACGCAAGATTCTGTTTATTGGAAAACAGAAACAAATAAACTCTATACACTGGCAAAAACCGACAAATATGGAATTTACGATAGATTATTAGGCTTTTTGTCACTGGCAGCTTATTCTGTTTCTACAGAGAGTTTCAGGCAAATGAAACTAGACAACCTGCCCAATATTCTGGCTTTGTATCGCTATGCAGACCCAAAAAATGCGGAATATGCATTTTTATCAGCTAAGTATTATCTGCTGAAAAACGATATAGAACAAGCCAAAGTATTTAAACAAATAGCCATCAGCTTAGGCATGGACAGTAACCGGTTCAAACAAGATGAACAATTGAGTAAATTACCTTAGATTTTCGTATCAGCTTCTCCCCTCTTGGTAAATGGAATATGACAAAAAGTGAACACATGGCTATACAGCAATAAATTGGACAAATGTATCAGATGGCAAATTCATGCAATAGCAAAATTGCATTATACCTGTCATTAAAATACAATATAAAATTTGAAATTTTAAATATAATATATATCATATAGTAATATAAAAAATGAATGTTTTTTTACAAACCTGAGTTCTGGATAAGCG